>JANWYQ010000190.1 GCA_025055015.1 Caldilineales bacterium | reverse complement strand
GGTCGCTTTCTGGAGGACGTCTACATGTACAAACGCATTCACTCCGCCCTGGGTTATCTGACGCCGGCGGAGTTTGAGAGCCAGTGGAACGGTGAGCACCTTGTCCAGTCAGCTGGGTAGATGTCCGAAGGGTCCTGATGTCAAGGTGCAACTGAGGCCCATGTGCTCAACACGTCCATCTCGCCAATACTGGGGTTCCCCCTCCCCAGGAAAGGCGAGAGGGCCTGGTCAGCCGACCGGCCGTCTCGTCTTTTCAGTTTCTGAGGCGTTTTTTGTGTCCAAACGAAGGGGTGCAGTACAGGCGCCATCCGTCCACCGCCCAAGGAGGCTCGTCCCTTTGCGGCGGCATGCAGCCTCTAGCCCCACGCCCGATCTATCCGCTTCTCCCTGGCCCGCAGGATGTCGGACGCACAGCCTCCCCCTCGCTCCCGCTGACGTTGTGATACAGCAGCAGGCTGCGCTATAATGGGGCCGCTCGCCAGGGTCCTCCTTCCCTTGGGTGACCCTGTCGTGCGTCGGGCCCTTGTTTGCTCAGCGCGTCCGCATGATACCCTGCAATTCTCGCCATCTGCGGGCCGACTTGCCGGCCCACCGAGCAACGGCGAACTATCTCTGGGAGTGTCCCTGTCATGCCGATGGCACAACCTCCGTCTTCGACCCTCCAGCCCGACTACCTGGCCGGCCGCACCGGCGCCGCCCTGCGCCGCGAGCACGACCACGCGCGGCTGTGGCTGGCCGGCGCCGACCGCATCCCCTTCCTCCAGCGCATCAGCACCAACGACGTGCGCCTGGCGCCGGGCCAGGGCACGGTGACGGTGCTCACCTCGCCCACGGCACGCATTATCGCCGTGTTGACCGTTCAGGCCCATCCCGACGGCCTGCTGCTGGTAGCCGGCCCCGGGCAGGGACCGACTGTCTACAACACCCTGCGCGGCCAGATCTTCTTCCAAGACCGGGTGACCGTCGAAGGCCGCGGGTCAGCCATGGCCCAGTTCGGCCTCTATGGCCCGCAGTCGGCGACGGTGCTGGCTAGAGCGGGCTTTCCGGATGCCGAGAACCTGCCCCTGTTCGCCTGGCGGAGCGGCCAGATCGGCGCTGCAGCGGTGACCGTCCAGCGCATTGAAGGCCTGGGTAGCCAGGCGTTCACCGTGTTGACGGCGGCTGCGAACGGCAGCATGGTGGAGGCTGCGCTGCTGCAGGCCGGCGCTGTCTCCATCTCCGAGGAGGCGTACCACACCTTGCGGATCGAGGCCGGTGTGCCTGCCCCCGGCTACGAGCTCACCGACCAGGTCAACCCTCTGGAGGCGGGCCTGCGCCGCTTCTGCAACGACCACAAGGGCTGCTACACCGGCCAAGAGATCATCGCCCGCCAGATCACCTACGACAAGGTGACCACCCACCTGGTGGGCCTGCTGCCGGAGCGACCGGTGACGGCCAACGCGGCAGTCCAGGCCGAGGGTCGCCAGGTCGGCTGGGTAAGCAGCGTCGCCCTCAGCCCTGCCCTGGGCCGGCCCATTGCGCTGGCCTTCGTGCGCCGTCCCCACCACGAGCCAGGTACGCCTGTGGCAGTGGCCGACGCCGAGGGGCCTGTGCCTGCGCGGGTGACGGCGTTGCCATTCGTGGGCTGAGAGAGGCTGGCAGTTTTCCTTTCCGCCGGGTCCGGGGTATAATGTGGCGCAGAGGAGCCCAGCCATGAGCGTTGTTGCCGTTGTCCAGAGCATGCCCAGCGAGCTGCAGATCTCCATGTTGGCGTTCGCTGAGGCGCTGGAAGAGAAGATACACACCGAGATCGCCGTGCGCCGCGAGGACTTCGCCGAGCTAAGCGCCAAGGTGGATCGGTTGGCGGCCGTCCAGCAACAGACCGTAGATCAGGTCAACCGCCTGGAAGCTGCTGTCGCCCGGCTGGCCGAGGCCCAGATGCGCACCGAGGCCCAGATGGAGCGCCTCGCCGAGGCGCAGCGCCTGGCCGACCAGCGCATCGCCGAGCTGGCCGAAGCCCAGCGTCGCACCGAGGCGCAGGTCCAGCTCCTCACCGAGGCCCAGCGCCGCAACGAGGAACGCATGGACCGCCTGGAACAGGCCATGG
This sequence comes from Caldilineales bacterium, assembly GCA_025055015.1. GTDB lineage: Bacteria > Chloroflexota > Anaerolineae > JAAEKA01 > JAAEKA01 > JANWYQ01. The sequence continues at coordinate 12,851 of JANWYQ010000190.1, read as the reverse complement.
CCGCGCTGGCCGAAGCCCAGCGTCGCACCGAGGAACGCGTAGATCGCCTGGAGCAGGCCATGGCCGAGCTGGCCGAGGCCCAGCGCCGCACCGAGGCGCAGGTCCAGCTCCTCATCGAGGCCCAGCGCCGCACCGAGGAGACAGTGCGGTATCACTCCAAGCGGCTGGACGGCCTCATTGGCGACAACCTGGAGCGCAAGTACCGCGAGCGGGCCTTCTCCTTCTTCGGCCCCATCCTGTCGCCGGTGCGCAGCGTTCCCCTGGAGGAGGCGCTGCCCGGCCTGGAGGACCGGCTTAGCGAGAAGGAGTACGCCGACCTCCTGCTTTTGGACGTTTTGCTGCACGGTCGGGCGCGCGGGGTGGAGGGCCGGCCCGAGGTCTGGATTGCGCTGGAGGTCTCGGCCAAGGTGGACCGCAACGACGTGGAGCGGGCTGTGCGCCGCGCCCAGCTCCTGGCCAAGGCCGGACTGCCGGCCGTCCCCGCCGTAGCCGGCGAGGCCATCACCGAGGGCGCCAGCAACCTAGCCGCCCAGCGCGCTGCCCTGGTGCTCCAGAACGGACGCCGCCTCAACTGGCCCGAGGCGCTCCAGGCTGCCCTGGCCAGGTCCACGGGCTCCTCGGAGGACCTCCACTGATCACGGTCTGGGGGAAGCAAGTCCCATGGGGCGGAGGAAGGCTCTCGGCAAGCCCTCCTCCGCCCGATATTCCCCGAGAAAACCCCTCGTCCCCCCTTCCGGCCAGCACGCCCGGAGCACGCCATGCCCCTCGCTGCCCCCGTCTCTGACATCGCCCACTTGCGTAGACGCATCGTCGGCATTGACCAGCCGGTGCCCGTCCTCGGCGGCGGCACCCTGCCCTACGTCAACCTGGACAACGCCGCCAGCACGCCCGCCCTGGTGGACGTCCTGGACGCAGTCAACCGCTTCCTGCCCTACTACGCCAGCGTCCACCGCGGCACTGGCTTCAAGTCCCGCCTCAGCACCGCCGCCTACGACCACGCCCACGAGGCCATTGGCCGCTTCGTCGGCGCAGACCTGCGCAGCAACACGGTGATCTTCGGCAAGAACACCACCGAGGCCATCAACAAGCTCAGCTACCGGCTGGACCTGGCGGCCGACGACGTGGTGATCACCACCCAGCTGGAGCACCACTCCAACGACCTGCCCTGGCGTGGGCGATGCCGGGTGGTGCACGTGCACGCTACGCCGGAGGGCCGCCTGGACGAGGAGGACTTCGACCGCCAGCTGGCCGGCTACGCCGGCCGGATCAAGCTGGTGGCGGTCAGCGGCGCGTCCAACGTCACCGGCTTCATCCAGCCCATTCACCGCCTGGCGGCCAAGGCGCACGCGGTGGGGGCGCAGATCCTGGTGGACGCGGCGCAGCTGGCGCCCCATCGCCGGGTGGACATGCGGCCGGACGACGACCCGGAACACCTGGACTTCGTGGCTCTTTCGGCGCACAAAATGTACGCGCCCTTCGGCACCGGCGCACTGGTGGGCCCTAAGGAGGTCTTCCTGCGCAGCGGGCCGGAGTACCGCGGGGGCGGCACCGTGGACGTGGTCACCCTGGACGAGGTCTACTGGGCCGGGCTGCCCGACCGCGAGGAGGCCGGCAGCCCCAACGTGATCGGCGCTGTGGCTGCGGCCGCAGCGGCCGAGACACTCATGGCGGTGGGCATGGACGCCATCGCCGCCCACGAGGAGGCCATGCTCCGCTATGCCTTGCAGCGGCTGCAAACCGTGCCCGGCATCCGCATCTACGGCGAGACCGACCCGGCGCAGCTGGCGGACAAGGTGGGGGTAATCCCCTTCAACCTGGACGGGTTCTCCCACTTCCTGGTGGCGGCCATCCTGGGCTACGAGGGCGGCATCGGCGTGCGCAGCGGCTGCTTCTGCGCCCACCCCTACGTAGTGCACCTGTTGCAGCTCGACGAGCGGACCGCCTCCACCTGGCGCGAGCAGATCTTGCACGGCGACCGCTCCCACATGCCCGGCATGGTGCGCATCAGCTTCGGCTGCTACACCAACACCGACGACATTGACCGGCTGGTGGCCATGCTGCATCGCATCGCGCGGCGAGAGTACGTCGGCGACTATCGGCTGGACCCGCGCACCGGCGAGTACACGCCGGCCAACTGGCAGGAGCCGGACTGGCGGGAGCTCTGGGGCTGGAAAACGAGCGGCGACCCCGTTTAACAGGATAACTGCTGGCGGAGCAAGCCCGCCGAAACTCTGAGCTGCTTAGCCTGCCGTTCGGCAGGTTGGCGGTTCAGACCCTCAGCAAGCCCCTCGTCCAGTCCCAGGAGGAAACCATGACCCGCGAAGCCACTCCCGATCCCGACCGCGGCCCGCTCGCCGACTTTCTGAAGAAGCTCCTGACCGGCTCAGGCGGCGCTGCGCCGCCCCCCGCCCCTAACCCACCCCCAAGCCCTAGCAAGGAACCGCCGATGCAACCAGCCCAGCGCGATTGGACTATCCTGCTCTACATGGCCGGCGACAACGGCAAGGTCTTCCAGACCAAGTACGGCAGCTACTCCCTGATGGCCGAGATGACCAGCGTCGGCCACGTGGACATCGGCGAGGTGCAGAAGGTGGGCACCACCGAGCGCGTCGCCGTGCTGGCCCAGTTCGACACCTTAGGCGAGCACGGCGCCTATCGCCTGGAGATCCGCCAGGGCCGCACCACCATGGAGGACGTGGTGGAGACCCTGCCGGAGGGCAACACCGGCGACCCGGCGGAGCTGGCCCGCTTCATCGTGTGGGGCATGAGCCGCTGCCCGGCCAGACACACGATGCTGGTGCTGTGGAACCACGGCCTGGGCTGGAAGGACGACGACATCTACAAAACCGTGCGCAGCCTGTCGCGCACCGTGCGCAGCGGGCGCAGGCCGCGGCAGAAGAACGCCGCCCTCTTCAGGAGCACGGCGGCCAAGGTCGAGAAGGTGGTCGCCGACCCCGCCCTGGACGACGAGACGCGCGGCATCCTGTGCGACGACTCGTCCTTGGACTTCCTGACCAACGTGGAGATGGCCCAGGCCCTGCGGGTAGCCGAGGTGGCCGCCGACGAGGCCGAGGTCGCCGCCATCTTCGCCGACGAGGCGCGGCTGCAGGCCGCCCTGAGCCGCGGGCCCGAGGCTACCCGCCGCCGTCTCAGCGTCATCGGCATGGACGCCTGCCTGATGGCCATGGTGGAGGTTCACTACCAGGTGCGCCGCTTCGCCGACGTCATGGTGGCCAGCCAGGAGGTGGAGCCCATGGCCGGCTGGCCCTACACGGAGATCGTTAGCAAGCTCAACCAGCAGCCCGACATCGGTCCGGCCCAGCTGGGCGAGCTCATCGTCCACGAGTACGCGCAGTCCTACCGGGGCACCCGCAGCGACTCGGAGGTGACCCAATCCGCAGTGGACCTGCGCCGGCTGGAGAGCGACGCCGGGTTGATCGCGCAGTTCACCGACGCCTTCCGCGCCGCATACGGCCAGGACGACCACCTGCAGTTCGCCTTCTACAAGGCCGCTCAGGCTACGCGCGGGGTGTTCGAGGACGACGAGTACGTGGACCTGGCGGCCTTCCTGCGCACCTTGCTCTCCCGCTACCGCGTGGATCCCGCTGCGCCCGTGGCAGCCGCCGGCCAGGCCCTCCTGGACTGGCTGACCCGGCCCAGCGGTCCGGTGGTCGCCAACGCCGCCACGGGCCGGTACCAGGACAAGGCCCACGGCGCGTCCATCTATCTGTCCCAGGCCTACAACCCGGTGTCGCCCCTGTACAAGGCCCTGGACTTCGCCGGCCTGGGCTGGCACGACCTGCTGGAAACGGTGCGCACCCAGGGCCAGCCGTGAGGGCGGTCGGTGACCGGGGATCGGTGGAGGTGGTATGAGCAACCAAACGCTTTGGATCGTGGCCGCCGAGGAGCAGTCGGCCACCACGCGCTCAGGCCGGGGCGAGGTCGGCCGGGTGAGCGCGCAGGTGAGCGTGGCGGCTCTGCGGGACAAGTTCAACGAGTTCATGGCCAGCCTGCAGGAGGTCTTCGACGCCGACGCGCTCAAGACCAAGGCCGGCATGTTCGAGGTGACGGAGATCCAGTTCAGCGCCGAGCTGTCGGCCAACGGCGACTTCAAGCTGTTGGGCTCCGGCGTGGGCATGGCCGCGGCCAGCGCGCTGACCTTCACCCTGCGCCGGAAGGAGTGAGCCCAACTTTCCCGCCCCTTCCCGGAAACTGGTAGGTGGCCGGAAAGGGGCGCAGCGTCCTTCCCATCTCCCCATGTCCCCCCAACCAGCGTTCACCGACCGCACCGCGCGCGCGGCCGCCCAGGCGCTGGAGGCGCTGCTGGAGCGCTGGCCTCACCTGCGGCCGCCGGCGCACGCCGCCGTGCTGCAAGCCGTCAGCCGCCTGGGCACGGCCCTGCGGCTCGCCAACTCCGACCTCGAGCGCGGCAACGCGGTCCACGCCTTCCTGCGGGAGCTGGACTCGTCGCCGACCGCCCAGCGGCTGCCGGAAGAGATCCTCGCCACGGCGCGCCGCGGGCTGGTGCGCGCGGTGGTCACGGTGAGCGAGGCGGAGGCCGCGGCGCTGGAGGAGCTCCTCAGCCGGTTCGACCCCGACTGGCAGCCGGAGCCGCCTCCCCTGACCTGGGCCATCGCAGACCCGGCGCCAGCGGCAGCGCCCCCGACGCCGGCCCGCGTGACTGCCTACCTCCGGCCGGCGCAGACCCTGGCGGCGGTGAGCCGGCGGCTGGAGGAGCGCTGGGAGACGCTGCCGCCCACGGTGCGGGCGCAGGTGGCTGGCCTGCTGCGGCAGGTGGTAGAGGACCTGTGGTACGCGGCCAGCGAGGCAGAGGCCACCCAGGCCATCAACCGCTGCCTCAGCACGCTGGCGGAGATCCCGGCGGTGCTGGCGCTGGTAGGGGACCTGCTCGCCATCCCCAAGGAATCCATTCGCGGCGAGGGCCAGCTGCTGGCGCTTGCCGACGCGGCCTCGCTGGCCTACTTCGTCGCCACGGGCGCGGCCATGCCCAAGATGGCGCCGCCGCCCGAGCCCGAGGTGACCGAAATAGGGCCCCCGACCACCCCTCCGGGCGCAAGCGCCGGGGCCGAGGAGCCAGCCGAGACCTTTGTGGACCTGCACACCCGGGTTGACTTCCCGGCCGAGGTCTCCATCTTCGACGAGGCCATCCCCCTGGTGGTACAGCTGACGGTGGAGCGGCCGGATCAGACCGTGGTGGACGAGCAGGTGCGCGTTGGCTTCGCAGACGTGACCCGGCCGGAGCTGGTCACGGTGGTGCTGACCGCCGAGGGGTTCGTCGAGATCACCAGGGACCCCACGCGGCTGATCCAGGTCTACGCGGCGCGCGACTCTCAGCCGGCGGTGTTCCTGCTGCGGCCGGAGTCGCCGGGGCGGAAGCGCCTGACGCTCAGCTTCTACCACAAGGACCGCCTGGCGGGCGTGGCCAGCTTTGAAACCGAAGTCAAGGATCGGCCGCCGCTCAACCGGGGCACGCGCGCCGCGCTGAGGCCGTTGATCGAGGAGCCTGCGGTCTCCGCAGCGCCCGTGCCCAGCCGGACGCCCATGGGCGGCCCTGCGGCGCCGGCCGCTGCGCCGGTGGTCGCCGCCATCACCCTCTCCAGCAGCCCACCGGAGCCGGTGGACCTGGAGCTGCGGGTGACCACCGGCAGCAGCAAGAGTCAGCTCAGCTATCTGCTGCACTCGGCCAAGGGCGCGGTGGGCTACCACTGGACGCCGGCCGGCTCCGTGCAGCTGGACGACGAGCCGCGGCGCTTCCTGGAGCGAACCTTTGACCGCCTGAGCAAGATGGCGCGCAGCGCGGCCGACCGCCGGCCCGCCGACCTGGACCAGGCCTACCGCGACGAGCTGACTCGCATCGGCCAGAACCTCTACGACCGCCTATTCTCGGCCGAGCTGAAGCGTGAGTATCGGCGCATCCGCCGGCTGGCCGCGCAGGGGGTGGTCCGGAGCCTGGTGATCACCTCCGACGAGCCGTGGATCCCGTGGGAGCTGGTCAAGCCGTACGAGTACGACGAGGCCACGGGCGAGGCAATAGACGACGACTTCCTGTGCGCGCAGTTCCGGCTGAGCCGCTGGCTGGCTGGCCGCGGCATCCCCGACTTCGTGCGGGTGCGCGCGACGCGGTTGGTGGCGCCCGGCAGCAACCTGGCTTACGTCCAGCGGGAGCGCGACTACTTCGCCCACGAGCTGCCGCCCGGCATTCGGCCCGGTCCGCTGCTGCAGACCAAGGGCGAGGTGCTGGACGCCCTGCAGTCTGCGGCTGCGCAGCTCTTCCACTTCGCTTGCCACGGCGACTTTGTCTACGACAACCCGGACGAGTCGGCCCTGGTGCTGCGCGACCGGGAAACGCTCACGCCCAGCGAGGTTATCGGCCCGGTGCGCGCCGGCGTGGCCCGCAGCAGGCCGCTGGTCTTCCTCAACGCCTGCCACTCCGGCCAGTTGGGCTTTGCGCTGACCGGCCTCGGCGGCTGGGCGGAGCGCTTCGTGCACGCGGGCGCCAGCGCGTTCGTCGGCACTCTGTGGGAGGTGAACGACGCGCTGGCGGCCGAGTTCGCCGTGGAGTTCTACCGCCGCCTCTGGCAGGGCGAGCCCCTGGGCCACGCCTTCTACGCGGCGCGGCTGCACATCCGCCGCCTGGACGAGGCCAACCCCACCTGGCTGGCCTACACCCTCTACGCCGACCCCAACGCCAGGGCCTTGGTCGGTGACCGGTGATCAAGCCCCGTTGACGGGGCGCCGTTGACAAGCCGGGCGACTTCATCGCCCGGCGGCCGCCGGCATCACCCGCCCCCCTGCGTGGGGATGGGATGGCTGGATTGATTTGTTACGTTCCACAAGTCGCCACTGCCAGAAGAGCGGCCAGTTTCTGCACAAGCTCCTGCATGGTGGCAAGCTCGCGTGCGGCTGCGAGCTAGAATGCTTGACCCGCCCACCGTTCACCTTCTACCGTTCACCGTTCACCGTTCACCGTCTACCGTTCACCGTTCACCGATCACCGTTCACCGTCCACCGCCCCATGACCACCCCCATGCGGCGCCAGTACCTGGCCCTGAAGAAGCAGTTCCCCGACACCATCCTCTTCTTCCGCCTGGGCGACTTCTACGAGACCTTCGACCGCGACGCAGAGATCGTGGCCGAGGTGTGCGACATCGTGCTCACCTCGCGGCCCATCACCAAGGACGAGCGGGTGCCCCTGGCCGGCGTGCCCCACCACAGCCTGGAGACCCACCTGGCGAAGCTGGTCAGCGCAGGCTACAAGGTGGCCATCGCCGAGCAGATCGGCAACAAGCCGCCAGCCGGCGAAAAGCTGGTGGAGCGGGTAGTGCGCCGGGTGGTCACCGCCGGCACCCTGGTTGAGCCCAACCTGCTGGATGAGGGGCGCAACAACTACCTGGCCGCGGTGGTGTGGGAGGGGGACGCGGCTTCGAGCGGGCGGCCAACTGCGATCGGCCTGGCCTACGCCGACATCACCACCGGCGAGTTCGCGGCCACGCAGTTCGAGGGGGAGGAGGCGGCGCGGCTGCTGCACGAGGAGCTGGCGCGCCTCCTGCCGGCGGAGATCCTGGTGCGAGAGGAAGGGAAAGCAAGGAAAGATGGGAAAGAGAAGGGGTGGAAAGAAGGGCCTCCCCCAGTTCCTCCAGTTCCCTCACTTCCTTTGTTTCCCTCCACCTCCGCCCCCCTCACCGCGCTGCCCGCCTGGCAGTTCGAGCTGGAGGCCGCCCGGCAGGCGCTGCGCGAGCAGTTCGGCGTGGAGTCGCTGGCGGCCTACGGCTGCGAGGGGCTGCCCCTGGCCACGCGCGCAGCCGGCGCCATCGTCCACTACCTGCGCCAGACGCAGCGGGGCAGCCTGCCCCACTTCACCGGCCTGCGCACCTACAGCGTGCGCGAGTTCATGACCCTGGACGAGGCCACCCGGCGCAACCTGGAGCTGACCCAAACCATCCGCACCGGCAGCAAGAAGGGCTCCCTGCTGGACGTGCTGGACGCCACCCGCACCCCCATGGGCAGCCGCCTGCTGCGTCGCTGGATCCACCAGCCCCTGCTGGACCTGGCCCGGCTCAACGCCCGGCTGGACGCGGTGCAGGCGTGGTACGACCACCCCACCGAGCGCGCCGAGCTGCGCAGCATTTTACGTCAAGTCGGTGACCTAGAGCGATGGACCAACCGCGCGGCCCAGGGCATCGCTCGGCCCCAGGACCTGGTGGGCATCCGCCAGGCGCTGCGCTGGATGCCGGAGATCGAGCGACTGGCCAACCGGGCGGCGGCCATGGACGAGGATGAACGGCCAGCAGCCCAGGGCCGGTGGCCCATGGCTCATGACCAATGGTCAACGGTCAACTGTGCCGACGTGCTGGCGCTGCTGGAGGCGGCCATCGCCGACGAGCCGCCGGCCACCCTGGACAAGGGGGGCGTGATCCGCAAGGGGTACTCCGCCGAGCTGGACGGCATCGAGGTGGCGGCGCGGGACGCCCGGCAGTGGGTAGCGGGCCTGGAGCGCCGGGAGCGAGAGCGCACCGGCATCAAGTCCCTCAAGGTGGGCTTCAACAAGGTCTTCGGCTACTACATCGAGGTCACCACCGCCAACAGCCACCTGGTGCCGGCGGACTACCTGCGCAAGCAGACCCTGGTCAACGCCGAGCGCTACATCACGCCGGAGCTGAAGGAGTACGAGAGCCTGATCCTGAACGCCGAGGAGCGGCAGCTGGAGCTGGAGGCAGAGCTCTACCGCCAGGTGCAGGCCCAGGTGGCGGCCGCCGCGCCCCGCCTGCTGCGCCTGGCCGAGGCCCTGGCCGAGCTGGACGTCTACGCGGCGCTGGCCGAGGTGGCGGCCAACCATCGCTACGTGCGGCCGGAGCTGGCCGACGACGGCGTCATCGAGATCATCGCCGGCCGCCATCCGGTGGTGGAGCAGACCCTGCGCGAGGAGCGCTTCCAGCCCAACGACGTCCGCCTCACGCCGGAGGAGGCCATCCTGATCATCACCGGGCCCAACATGAGCGGGAAAAGCACCTACCTCCGCCAGACCGCGCTGATCGCGCTCATGGCCCAGATCGGCTCCTTCGTGCCGGCGGACCGGGCGCACATCGGGCTGGTGGACCGCATCTTCACCCGCATCGGCGCCCAGGACGAGATCCACGCCGGCCAGAGCACCTTCATGGTGGAGATGGTGGAGGCGGCCAACATCCTGCACCACGCCACCAGCCGCAGCCTGATCATCTTCGACGAGCTGGGCCGCGGCACCAGCACCTACGACGGCCTGAGCATCGCCTGGGCCGTGGTGGAGTACATCCACAACCACCCCCGGCTGCGAGCCAAGACCCTCTTCGCCACCCACTACCACGAGCTTACCGAGCTGGCCGAGCGGCTCCCCCACGTGGTCAACTACAACGTCGCCGTGGCCGAAGAGGGGGACACGGTGGTGTTCCTGCACAAGATCGTGCCCGGCGCGGCCGACAAGTCCTACGGCATCCACGTGGCCCAGCTCGCCGGCCTGCCTAAGCCCGTGATCCACCGCGCCGAGGAGATCCTGGCCGAGCTGGAGGCCCAGGGCAACGCGCCCCTGCGCCTGGGTGACGACAGCGGACCCGACGCGCGCCAGCCCACGGTGGTCCAGCTCAGCCTGTTCGGCGAGCCGCACCCCGTGGTGGAGGCGCTGCGCCGGCTGGACATCAACGCGCTCACCCCCCTGGAGGCGCTGAACAAGCTGTACGAGCTGCAGAAGATGGCGCGCAGGTGATCAGTCGGTATAGGCCACTGCGGCGTAGCCCACCACCCGCCAGGGGTCGCCGCCGGTGTCGCCGGAGTTGCGGTAGTCCAGCAGGTGCGGCCGCCAGCCCTGGAGCTGCGCCAGGCGCATCAGGATCAGGATAGGCTGCAGGCCGCACGCCTCGCCGTGGGCGGCCTTCGCCAAGTCGCCGGCCAGCACGTGGTCCAGGAAGCGCCGATCCAGCCGCTGGGCCTCCTCGTAGGGGTGGAAGTGGCTCAGGTCGGAGCTCACCACCACCAGGTCGCCCGGCTGCAGGCGCTGCGCCAGGTCGCGGGCAACGGCATCCACGTCGGGCTGGCCGCACAGCATGGCCACCAGGTGGAACTCGCCCAACACCGTCTGCAGGAAGGGCAGCTCCACCTCTAGACAGTGCTCCGGCTCGTGGGGCTCGCCCTGCGGCGCGTAGAGGTCGGGCTGCCCCGCCAGCGCGCCCACCAGCGCCGTGTCCTGGGGCACCAGGCCCAGCGGGGTCTCGAAGTAGCGGTAGGGCGCCACTGCGATGCTGTCCACCCACACGTAATGGGCGGGGCCTAGGAGCAGCACGCGGCGCACCCCCTGGCCCTGCAGCTGGCGAAAGCCCTGGGCCGCCACGGGGCCGGAGTAGCGGTAGCCGGCGTGGGGCACGATCAGCCCGCGCAGAGGGGGCAGGCCGGCGTCCCGGGCCTCGGCCAGCAGGCGCTCCACCTCGCTGCGCAGCCGCATCGGTTGGCCGGGGTAAAAGGTGCCGGCCACCGCCGGACGACGAACCTCTTCGGCCGATGTTCGCTTCATTGCCATCACCTCCACGCAACACAGGCCAAGGGCACTAGGAAGGGGGATTAGATCAGCGCCAAACGCCGGGGATCTGCGCGCCGCAGCGGTGGCAGACGCCGGGCTCGCGCCAATGCACGGCCACCCGATACCAGTTGCGGCTGATCAGCAGCTCGCCGCACTGAGGGCAGTAGGTGGACTCGCGCGTTTGGTCGTAGACGTTGCCCACGTAGACGTAGCGCAGCCCCGCCTCCTTGCCGATCTCCCAGCCGCGGATCAACGTGCGGTGAGGCGTCGGCGGCCGGTCCAGCATCAGGTAGTCGGGGTGGAAGGCGGAGAGGTGCCAGGGCAAGTCGGGGGAGACGCTGGCCAGCCACGCGGCCATGTCCCGCAGCTCCGCCTCGGAGTCGTTGAGGCCGGGGATGACCAGGGTGGTCACCTCGATCCAGATCTTGGTGCGGCGGGCGATGTGCTCGATGTTGCGCATCACCGGCTTGAGCCGGGTGCCGCACACCTCGCGGTAGAACTGGTCGGTGAACGCCTTCAGGTCCACGTTGATGGCGTCCAGGTAGGGCTCGATCATCTCCAGCGCGGCCAGCGACTCGAAGCCGCTGCTGACGAACACGCTGCGGATGCCGTGCTCGTGGGCCAGCTTCGCCGTGTCGTAGGCGTACTCGAAGAAGACCGTCGGCTCGTTGTAGGTGAAGGCGAGCATGGGGATGCCACGGCGCCGGCAGAGAGCCACGAGATCCTCCGGCATCAGCTCGTCGCCGTTGCGCGACCGGGCCGGGTCGAACTCCGGGCCGGTCTGGCTGATCTCCCAGTTCTGACAGAACTGACAGCGGAAGTTACAGCCCACGGTGCCCAGCGAGAGGATCGGCTGGGTGGGCAAGAAGTGGAAGAGGGGCTTCTTCTCCACGGGATCCACGTGGAGCGCGGCCGGCCGGCCGTATACCACCAGCTTCAGCGCGCCGTTGTAGTTGCGCCGGATGCCGCACTTGCCCATGTCCCCCGGCGCGATGGCGCAAAAGTGCTCACACGCGGTGCATTGCACGTAGTCTTTCTTCAAGTGGCGATACAACACAGCATCCTTGATCATGCCACACCTCCCGACGTTCCGCGTCCTGATCCGCTTCGTCCGTCATTTTCGGTCTCCATTATACACCCGGCCACGCCAAGTTGCAACGGAAACTAAAAACAAAAAAGTAGCGCAACTCATGCCGAGTTGCGCTACACCCACGTCTGAACAGCCTGGTCGGTCCGCACTTCCCTATGGCTGCGGCGTGGGCTCAACCTGCGGCTGGCCGAAGTCCATCGAGGCCGGACGCTTGCCCAAGGTCACCTCCACGGTGAGCTCCTTGCCCTCCCGCAGCACGGTCAGCTTCACTCGGTCGCCGGGCCGCGCCTGCTCGGTCAGGTAGGCGATCAGGTCGTCCATGCCCGTGACCGGCTGGCCGTTGATCGCGGTGATCACGTCGCCGCCCAGAGGGTACTCCACCCCGCGGCGCATCAGTCGGTCGGTGCTGGGCCGCAGGCCGGCCTGCTCCGCCGGGCTGCCCTTGGCCACCTGGACCACCAGCGCGCCGCGCGTGCCTTCGGGCAGGCGCATGAACTGGGCTGCCTCCGGCGACAGGGTCTGACCGCTGATGCCCAGCCAGGCGTACTCGTAGGCGCCCTTCTCGATCAGCTCCGGCACCACCCGCTTGGCGATGTTGACAGGCACCGCAAAGCCGATGCCGGCGTTGCTGCCGCTGCGGCTGACGATCTGGGTGTTGATGCCGATCACCCGGCCCTCCCGGTCCAGCAAGGGGCCGCCGGAGTTGCCCGGGTTGATGGCGGCGTCGGTTTGGATCACCTCAGGGATGGAGTACTGGCTGGTGCCGCTAGGGATGGTGCGGCCTAGGGCGCTGATGATGCCCACGGTCATGGTGTTCTCCAGGCCGAAGGGGTTGCCGATGGCCACGGCCATCTGCCCCACCCGCAGGCTGTCGCTGTCACCCAGGGCGATGGGGGTCAGCCGCTCGGCCGGCAGGTCCACCTTGACCACGGCCAGGTCCACGTTGGGGTCGCTGCCCAACACCTTGCCCTCCACCGCGGTGTCGTCGGCGAAGATCACCCGCACCGTGTCGGCGCCGGCCACCACGTGGTGGTTGGTGACGATGTGGCCCTCGGTGTCCCACACGAAGCCGGAGCCCTCGCCCTGCTGGTAGAAGGGGGTCTCAGGCAGGCTGAAGGGCAGGCCGGGCAGGCCGGGGAAGCCGAACTGGGGCCCAACGTCCTCGGCCGACACCTCCTTGACCACCTGGATGTGCAC
>JANWYQ010000151.1 GCA_025055015.1 Caldilineales bacterium | reverse complement strand
GCGCCTAGGCCGGGCAGGCGGAAGTCCCGCTGGCCCACGGTGAAGATCTCGGCGGCCATCAGGAAGAACCAGCCGCCGGCCCAGCTCATCATGCTGTTCCAGATCAGGCTGGTGGCGGCAAAGGGCAGCTCCAGGGTCTTCAGGCGTTGCCAGCGGTTGAAGCGGAAGATGGCGCTGGCCTCGCGCAGCTCCTTGGGGATGGTGGTGAGGGACTGGTACCAGGCGAAGGTCATGTTCCAGACCTGGCTGGTGAAGATCAGCACGATGGCTGCCAACTCGACCGCAAGGCTCTCCGGCAGCACGGCGCTCAGCCCCAACAGCACCACCGGCAGGAAGGAGAGGATGGGGACACTCTGCAGGACGTCCAGCAGGGGCATCATCACCGCCTCGGCGCGGCGGTTGTAGGCCGCCACGTAGCCGTACACCAGGGTGAACCCTAGGCTGAGCATGTAGGCGGCAGCCATCCGGCCCACCGAGAACAGGGCGTAGCCGGGCAGGGCCGACGGCTCCAGGGAGATGGTGGGCCCTGCGATCTCGGCCGGGGCCAGCGCCGCCAGCCGCGTGCCTAGGTAGATGACCACGGCCAGGGCCAGCACTACCAGGGCGTCGGCGCGATTGAATCGCCGCCCAGCGAACTGCTCGCTGCGAAAGATGTGTTCGGTGCGCGCCATCGGATACCTTTTTTCTGGTTAGGCTCGAGGGGAGGCGCAGCCGGAGAAGAGAGGAGGGGGCTTGGGCCGCCGAAGCATCCAGCCTAGGTTGCCTCGGCGGACCGGGGAAACTAGGCGGGATGGCAAGCCAGCCGCAAGACCACGAGGCGCCGGTTGCGCGTCGTCGTTGCTGCCCGGCCTCTGGCCGGGTTCGTACTGGCTGGGCTACTGTCTACGACCATGGCGTTTCTTGCCTGGCAACCGTCGCACTGCCGAGCCGCCCCAACAGGTTGCACCATCAGCACAAAAAAGCACAGCCCCTTCGGAGCTCGGGCCAGGCGGCCGACAGCTTGGGTGAGCAGTTTTCAGGCAGCTTCGATTGTAAGCAGCCGATGGAATGTGTCAAGTGACCACGGGGCCGAAGGCGACGCAGCGTGCAGCCACTGCCCAAAGATTTGCCCTAGCGCCGGCGCTAGGGCGGCCAGCTGTTGATGGCTGTACACCTGAGCCAGCTCGGAGAAGAGGATCAGGCCCGCCGCCAGCAGGAGGCCCAGCACGGCGGAGACCACCAACGGCAGCAGCCAAGAGCGCCGACGGAGATGCCCCCTTTCCTTGCCGGCCGGGCTGGCGGAGGGGAGATAGCGGCTCGACCAGGCGTGGTACAGTTCCCGGTAGGCGTGGACGGTGCGGGTTTGGCTGTATTGCCGGGCCCGCTCTGCGCTGGCGCGCCCCATCTCGCCGCGGAGCTGCGGGTCGCCGGCCAAGCATCGCATGGCGTGGGCTGCCGACTCGGGCTGATGCGGCTCGTACAGGTAGCCGTTGACGCCGTGGCTGACCAGCTGGGGCACTGCGCCGGCGGCAACGGCCAGGATAGGCTTGCCGCAGGCCATCGCCTCCAGGGTAGCCATGCTGAAGGACTCGCTGTCGCCGGGCATCACAAACACGTCCGCGGCGTTGAGCAGCGCAGGCAACGCGTCGTGAGGAACCTGGCCCAGGAAGCGGACCTGATGGCTGACGCCAAGCTGCTCGGCCAGACGGCGCAGCGACGCTTCCTCGGTGCCCGAGCCGGCGATGGCCAGTTGCACGGCGTCGTCGGCCGCGAGGGCGAGAGCCCGCACGACCAGGTCTAGCCGCTTCTCGATGTCAATGCGGCCCACGTACAAGAAGAGGGTCTTGTCCACGTCGAGGCCATAGGCCAGCCGCACCGCTTGCCGATCCAGCGCCGGATCGGGGTAGAAGCGATCGAGCTGCACGCCGCACGGGATGACCCGAATCGGCTTCTGTAAGCCGTGGGCGGCCAGCATAGACGCTGAATAGGCCGAGGGCACGACCACTTGATCGGCCCTTGTCAGGTGCCTGATCAGCACCCGCCAGACGGCCTTAGCGGCCACCTCGTTCAGAAGGGGGTTCTTCGTCCGCAAATAGGGCGAGGTGACAGCGGGGCCGACGTGGTGGGTGGCCAGCACGGGGATGTGGAGGCGTCGCGCCTGGCGCATGGCCGCCTCACTCAAGGGAGAGGGATCGTGGACATGCACGATCTGCGGCCGGAAGCGTTCGAACACCTGCTGCACAACAGAGCTGGCTCGCACGGGCACGTGTAGGTCCTGATGGACCTTGTGCAGATGCAGCGCAGGCACGCGCGCCACCTCCACACCTTGGACGATCTCGCGACGGGCAAGCCCAGGCTCGTGGGCCGTGAGCACCAAGACCTGGTGGCCGCACGCAGCCAACCCCTCGCACAGCTTTGTCACGAACACCGCCTGGCCGTTGAGGTGGGGGTGGTAGGCCGTGCTGCACACGAGAACCCGCAGGGGGGACGGGCCCGACGCCGGCTGCGTCTCCGCCGTCGGCCTAGCCAGAGGGTTGAGCTGTTGCAGCCATCGTCGGCCGTAGAAGACGCCGAAGAGCGCCAGCAGCACCCCAGCGCCCAGCGCGACGTAGCCCATTCCCTGCCGGACCTGGAGCAAGCTGGCGGTCGTGTAGTAGCCGACCAGCACCAGCGCAGCGGCAATGGCGGCGTTGCTCAACACCACCACCGGGAACCAGCGCCTCCACGGCGCGCGCGCAGCGCCCATGGCAACCAACACCGGAATGGTCATCCAGTTCGTCGCTTTAGCCACCACCAACAGCCTCACGGCGTCGCGACGGATGAACCCCTGGAGCCTCACCCACTGCTCCTCGGTGATCCCCAAGCGGGGTAGGCGGTTCAATATCCGTTGGGGGCGGCTGTGATATCCCAGCAGATACCAAGCCACGTCGGCCAGGGTGTTGCCCAGGGTGGCCACCAGCAACACTGCTCGCGGATCGAGGACGCCAGAGGCCGCCGCGCCGGCGCCGGCCAGGATGGCCAGCTCGCCCTGCACGGCCACCAGCAGCAGCAGAACGAGGTAGGACCACAGATGACTCCAGCCTGACATAAGCGACAGCCGAACACAGCGCTTTAAGGCGAAGGCGCCAAACAGCCACAAGCGCTCGAACCTCAAGGCGCCGGCTTGACTACCTGGACTCCATTCTACTCTGGTTGTCCCGATGTCGCAATCGGAGATTAGGGCGGTGATGGAGCCGGCTCGGATGAATGGCTTCCTCCCATGCCAAGGGGCCGATCAACGGTGGGGAGCTCGGCGGCCAGTTTTAGGGCAGCCGAGAGGGTTGTCAAAAACCGGGCCCTGTGTTAGAATGGCATTTGTTCCTAACTTGTGGGATACTTTGACTGGCCCACGGCAGGAAGTTGGGCGTCTGGGGCAGCGTGGCCCACAGGCCTTTCCCTCTACGAAGCGGTTGCCTCCTGCGCGTGTGGGTTTCGGCATGCCGGGCCCTCGGAGGTGCCCTATGGCTGACTCTCCGCACCATCATACCCTGAACGACGGGGACCGCGTCGCCGTGATCGGCGGTGGGCCGGCTGGCGCCTTCTTTGCTTACTTTCTGCTGGTCATGGCACGAGGGGTGGGGCGTTCCCTTGCGGTGGACATCTACGAGCCTCGGGATTTCGCCCAGCTGGGCGCGCGGGGGTGCAACGGCTGCGCCGGCATCGTGTCGGAGCGGCTGATGCAGACCTTCGCCGAGGACGGCATCGAGCTGCCGCCGGCGGTGGTCCAGCGGACCATAGACGCCTACGTGCTGCACATGGACGTCGGCAGCGCGCGCATCACGCCGCCCCATCAGGACACCCACATCGCCTCGGTCTACCGGGGGGCCGGCCCGCGGGAGCTGCGAGGCCGCGCCTGGGTGGGGCTTGACGCCTACGTGCTGGACCTGGCCCAGCGCCAGGGCGCGCAGGTGGTCCGCGAGCGGGTGAACGACGTGGCGTGGGTGGCCGGTCGGCCGGCGGTGGGGCCCTCGCCGGACCAACTGACGCGCTACGACCTGGTGGCCGTGACCTCGGGGGTGAACAGCGCCATCCTGAAGCAGTTCGCCGAGGCCATCCCCGGCTATCAGCCCCCGCGCACCACCAAGACCTACATCCGGGAGTACTTCCTGGGCTCGGCGACGGTGGATGCCACCTTGGGCAACGCCATCCAGGTCTTCCTGCTGGACATCCCCGGCCTGGAGTTCGGCATGCTGATCCCCAAGGGAGAGTACGTGACGGCCTGCCTGCTGGGGGAGGACATGGAGGGGGACCTGATGGAGCGGTGCCTGGCCGCGCCGGAGGTGCGGCGGGTGGTGCCGATGCTCTCCGCCGATCGGCCGTCGTGCCAATGCGCGCCGCGCATCAACGTGGCTGCGGCCGAGCACCCCTTCGGCGACCGGGTGGTGTTCATCGGCGACTGCGCAGCCACCCGGCTGTACAAGGACGGCATCGGCTCGGCCTATCGCACGGCCAAGGCCGCGGCGGCCACGGCGGTGCTGCACGGCGTGGGCGCCGACGACTTCCGTCGCCACTACCTGCCGGCCTGCACGGCCATCGAGCAGGACAACCAGGTGGGACGGCTGATCTTCGCCTTGGTGAGCCAGATGCGCCGACATCGCTTCGCGCGGCGCACGGTGCTGCAGAGCATCCTGGATGAGCAGGGCCGGCCCGGCCGCCTGCAGCCCATGAGCGCGGTGCAGTGGGACATGTACACCGGCAGCGGGTCGTATCGCCAGATCGCGCGGCGTCTGCTGGACCCCCGTCTGCTGTGGAGCCTGGTGCGCGGGGGATGGGGGGCTGCCTTTGGCCGCTGGCTTCATCGTCGGAGCGCGACTGTTTTTCACGTGATCGGTCATCTTAGCAAGTAGGGAGAGCCCTCTATCGGCCGGGGACGCCGATCAGACTTGAGAGGGCTCCAGGGAGCGTGCTATGAGCCTGCAAACAGACTGGGCCAGCCTGAGGCCCTGCGTGTTCGGCGGGGGCGTGCGACGGAGGCTGGCCCAGTCTAGGGCTGCGGCTGGCGCGGCGTGGCCCGTTGTCAGACTGGGCCAGCCTGGCGTGCGGCGTCAGCCCTCCCGGCAGTTCCTCCTCTCGACGAGCGCCGAGGGGGCCAGCGCCTATCCCCGGGAGGTCACCGGCCACATGGTGCTCAACTTCCTGGCCGGCGGCGCAGCCAACAGCGCGCTGGACCGGCACGTGGGCGCGCGTCGTCGGCCACCTGCACCAGGATCACCGGCTCTTGCGGCAGCAGCCACCGGTCGGCCTCGGCCACGGCCACAAAGCGGGGCGCGTCAAGGGCGGGATGCCGTCCTTGGGCGAGATGCCATGGGGCTGTTCATGGGGTGACGCTACGGTCTCGCGCGGTCCAGGCAGGGGAAGGCGCCTGGACGACACGGAAAAACCGGCGCAGTTGAAAATTTTGGCTGCGGGGCCAGTAACGAAATCGCCGCGCTTGTCGTTTACTAGTACGAAAGGCCTGAGAGAACACAGGCCTAGACGGGGACACGGAAGAGAGGGTCTGTTGGGCCGAGGCGAAAGAGAGGAAGGGCCGAGTTGACAGCGATGAGACCCCAAAGCGCAGGCCTCACGGCGGTGTTCTGCCGTGGGGCCTGCGTGCTTTGACCGCGCGTCTGCTGGCTCACTCCAGGATGATGGGCACGATCATCGGCTTGCGCCCGGTCTGGTCGTAGAAGTAGCGGCCCAAGGCCTGGCGGATGGCCTCCTCCAGCCCTCGCTTGCTCACCCGGCTCGTCTCCTGCAGGGTCTGCACCACCAGCTCGCGCGCGGCGGTCATCAGCTCCCCCGACTCCTTCTCGTACACGAAGCCGCGCGAGACGATCTCCGGCTGGCCGCGCAGGGCGCGCTGGGCGAAGTCCCACGGCACCACCACGGCCACAAACCCGTAGGCGGCCAGGGTCTCGCGGTCGCGCAGCACCGACGGACCCACGTCCCCCACGCCGGTGCCGGCCACGAACACGTAGCCGCCGGGGATGCGCTCGCCGATGGACGCGCCCGCCTCGTCGAACTCCAGCACGGTGCCGTTCTCCACCGTCAGCACGTACTCCCCAGGGATGCCCACGGCCTGGGCCAGCCGCGCGTGGGCGTGCAGGTGGCGCAGCTCGCCGTGCACCGGCACGAAGTACTCCGGCCGCACCAGGCTGAGCAGCAGCTTCAGCTCCTCCTGGCTGGCGTGGCCGCTGACGTGCACCGGGCTCACCGGCGGGTAGAGCACCTCGGCCCCGCGGCGGATCAGCCGGTTGATCATCTGCGACACCATCTTCTCGTTGCCGGGAATGGGCTGCGCGCTCAGGATCACCGTGTCGCCGGGGATGATCTCGATCTCCTTGTGCCGGCCGGAGGCGATGCGGGCCAAGGCGGCCTCCGGCTGCCCCTGGGCGCCCGTGGTGACGATCACCACCTTGTCGGGCGACAGCTCCTTCACCTTGTCCAGGTCCACCAGCGCGCCGCGGGGGACGTTGAGATAGCCCAGCTTCTGGGCGGTCTTCACGTTCTCCACCATGCTGTAGCCGGCCAGGGCCACCCGGCGCTTGTGCGCGTGGGCCACGTCCACGATCTGCTGCACCCGGCTGAGCAGGGAGGCGAAGGTGGAGACGATGATGCGGCCGGGCGCCTGGCGGAAGATCTGGTCGAACACCGGCACCAGGGTGGCCTCCGACGGGGTCCAGCCGGGGCGCTCCGCGCCGGTGCTGTCGGCCAGCAGCACCATCACCCCCTCCCGGCCCAGGGCGGCCAGGCGGCCGAAGTCGGGCGCGCTGCCGTGCACCGGGGTGTAGTCGAACTTGAAGTCCCCCGTGTGTAGCACGGTGCCCACCGGCGTGCGGATGGCCAGGGCCACGCCGTCGGGGATGGAGTGGTTGATGGCGATGACCTCCACGTCGAAGGGGCCCACCACGAAGCGCTCCCCGTCTTCGACCTCCACCTGGGGACAGGGCTT
The DNA here is from genome assembly GCA_025055015.1 of Caldilineales bacterium. GTDB lineage: Bacteria > Chloroflexota > Anaerolineae > JAAEKA01 > JAAEKA01 > JANWYQ01. Next base: position 6,042 of record JANWYQ010000151.1, on the reverse strand, counting down.
GTGCAGGCCGGCGTCCTTCAGCTTCTTGTCCAACAGACCCTGCACCAGCCGCGTGCCGTAGATAGGCGCCTTGAGGTTCAGGTCCTTCAGCAGGTAGGGGATGGCGCCCAGGTGGTCCTCGTGGCCGTGGGTGATCACGATGGCCACGACGCGGTCCGCCTTGTCCCGCAGGTAGCCCCAGTCGGGCAGCACCAGGTCAATGCCCAGCATGTCGTTGGCCGGGAACATGGTGCCCGCATCCACGACCAGGATGTGGCGGCCGACCTCGTAGAGGGTCATGTTCTTGCCGATCTCCCCCAGGCCGCCCAGGGGGATGATGCGCAGGGAGTTGGTCATTTCGGTGAACGGTGAACGGCTGTCAGTGATCGGTGATCAGTGATCAGTGATCGGTAATCAGTGATCAGTGAACGGTGAACGGTGATCGGTAAGCGGACGACGAGGGGGGCAGCTGTTTATGTTTTCTCGGCGTCCGCCAGGCGAAGCTTCACGAAGAGCCACGGCGCCAGCCAGAAGGCCACCAGGCCCAGCACGGCGTAGCGCAGCACCCGCACGGCCGTGTCCAGAGCCCAAGGCGAGAGGTCCGGGACGGCTGAGCCGGCCAGGAAAACGGCCAGGACGAGGGGCATGCCGAGGGCGTAGCGCAGCAGGCGCCGCCACCAGGCGCCGTCGCTGCGAAAGCGGACGGTGCGGCTCTCCAGGATGCTGCCCAGCCCGCCGCCGATCAGGATGCCCGCCACCCGGCCGGCTACCTCCGCGGGGTAGTGGCCGTTCTCGTCGCTGGGCACCAGGAACAGGGGCAGCAAGGGCAGCAGCACGGCCACGGCCACCTGCGGGCCCAGGCCGAGCCGCTGCCAGCGCTGCACCAACCTCGGCTCCCAGCGCAGGAACAGCCACAGCAGCGCCAGGCCGATCAGCCAGCCGGCCACCACCTCCTGCGGCCGGTGCACGCCCAGGTAGATGCGGGAGAAGCCCAGCAGGAAGGCCATCACCACGGCCACCGCCGTGAACCAGCCGCGACGCACCCGAGACGCCAGGAAGCCCCAGAACACCACGCCGCCCGTCTGCGCGTGGTCGCTGGGAAAGCTGAAGCTGGTCTCCGGCTCGGGCTGGCGCACTAGGCTGGGGTCGGGCCGAGGCACGCGGAAGAGGTTCTTGAAGAAGGCGCTGACCAGCACCGAGGTCATGACCAGGAAGAAGAGCCGCCGCCCCGCCGAGCGGTTGATGGACCAGTAGATCAACGGTAGGAGCACCAGGTAGCCGTAGATGGTGCCCAGCCAGGTGATGGCCAGGAAGAACCGGTCCAGCAGCGGGTTGGCGAAGGACTGCACCCACACGATGAAGTCAATGCCCCAGGTTTGCAGGAGTTGGTCCATGGGGAAGCTCCGAAGGATGGAAAAGGTGTGGGAGAGGGAGCGCGGCGCGGGATGCGCAACAGGTAACCCGTGACCTGTGGGCAGAGCCGACGACGAGTGGCGCGCTACTCGCCCCTCTCGGCCAAGGCGGTCACGGCCGTCAACAGCAGCTCGGCGCTGGCTGTGAGGTCGGCGACGGCGATGCGCTCGTTGGGGGTGTGGACCTCGGCCATGCCGGTGCTGATGACCACGCAGGGGATGCCGCCGGCGGTGAAGACGTTGGCGTCGGTGCCGCCGCCGCTGGCCCGCAGCCGTACCTCGTGGCCCAGGCGGCGGGCAGCCGCCGCCACGGCCTGCACGATGGGCTCGTCCTCGCCCAGGCGATAGGCGTGGTAGGTGCGCTCGACCTGCGCCTCCAGCCGGGCGGCGTGGCGGTCGGCCGCGGCCTGAAACGCGGCCACGATGCTGGCGGTGAGGGCGTCCAGCTTGGCGTTGTCCCGGCTGCGCGCCTCGCCGATCACCGTCACCCGGTCGGGGACGACGTTGCGCGCGGTGCCGCCCTCGATGATGCCGATGTTGCAGGTGGTCTCGGCGTCAACCCGGCCCATGGGCATGGCCACGATGGCCTCGGCCGCCACGCGGATGGCGTTGATCCCTTTCTCCGGCTCGGCGCCCGCGTGCGCGCTGACGCCGTGCACCACGAAGCGCAGGCTGTCCTGCGAGGGCGCGCTGACCACCAGGTGGCCGATGGGGCCGCCTGCGTCCAGCACGATGCCGTGGCGGGCCCGCAGTCGGCGCAGGTCCATCTGCCGCGCGCCGTAGAGCCCCCGCTCCTCGCCCACGGTGATCACCACCTCCAGAGGCGGGTGGGGCAGGCTCTGCTCCTGCAGCACTGTCAGCACCTCCAGGATGGCGGCCACGCCCGACTTGTCGTCCGCGCCCAGGATGGTGGTGCCGTCGCTGGCGATCACGCCGTCGCGGATCACCGGGCGGATGCCGCGGTCGGAGCCCACGGTGTCCATGTGCGCGCTGAGCAGCAGCCAGGGCCCACGGCCGTCCGTGGTGCGGCCGACCAGGTTGCCCACGGCGTCGCTCTCGGTGGCGAGGCCCAGGCGCTGCAGCCGCGCCTCCAGGTGGCGGCCGATCTCGGCCTCGTAGCCGCTGGGGCTGTCAATGCGCACCAGCTCCAGGAAGGTGCGAACCAGGCGGTCGGTGTTGATCATGGGCGGGGAGCTCTCTCGGCTTGGGCGGGTTAAGGGGGGCGGTCGCCGTTGCGGCGATTATAGCACAGATGGCGGAGGGCGACAACGGACGTCTGGGGGCGTGGGCTTCGACAGGCTCAGCCCACGCAGCAGACCGCGGCCTGAGCTTGTCGAAGGCCGCAGCGTCCAAGCGCTCTTGTTTGCCGATTGTGCGCTTTTCGTCTATGATTTGGGGGACGCAGTTAGCCACGGATCGAGCACGGATGCGCGGAACACTCCGCCCTTGTCCGCCGCACCCGCGGGCACCCCTGTTCACCTCACCCCCGGCACAAGCAGCCATGGCTGCCTCGAGCTGGCGTTCCTTCCCCGACCTGAACACTGCGCCCCCGGCGGTGCGCTTCCGCCTGCCCGGCAGCCGCGGCCGCCCGGTGGCGTGGGAGGACTACCGCTGGCAGTGGGGGCTCTGTCTGCTGTTCCTGCCCGACGGGAACATCGCCCGCTGGCGGCCGTCGCTGGAGGCGCTGGCCGAGGCAGCCGAGGCCCTGGCCGAGCGCGACGCCGCAGCCCTGGCCGTGCTGCCGACAGACGTTGACGCCGTGGCCGCCGCGGCCGGACGGCTCAGCCGGCCCCTGACCCTGTTGGCCGACGCGGATGGCCAGGTGCGGCGGCGCTACCTCTCCCTGGCGCCGGAGCTGCCCGCCGACGCCGCCTTCGCCTTCCTGCTGGACCGCTGGGGCGCGCCCCTGGCCGCCGGCGCCGTCGGCGATCCCCACGACCAGGCCTGGATCGGCGAGGCCCTCGGCTGGTTCGACCTGGCCCAGGCCCGCTGCCCGGAGTGAGGGATCAGCGAGTGGCCCGTGGGGCCATGAGCGCCCTCAAACCACCTGCCCCCGCTTGATCACCGTCTCCACCAGGTTGCCGCCGAAGCGATACCCCAGGTGCCGATAGTCGGGGACCTCCAAGACCAGCAGGTCGGCCTGCTTGCCCACCTCCAGGCTGCCGATGTACTGCCCCAGGCCCAGCGCGTGGGCTGCGTTGATGGTGGCCGCGTTGATGGCCTCCGCCGGCGTCAGGCGCAGGTAGCGGCAGGCCAGCGCGATGATGAACTGCATGGACTCGCACCAGCAGGTGCCGGGGTTGAGGTCGGTGGCCAGCGCCAGCGCGCCGCCCAGCTCGATCAGCCGCCGCGCACGGGTGTACTCGTGGTGGCCCAGGCCGAAGGGGGTGCCGGGCAGGCTGACCGCGATGGTGGGAGAGGCGGCCAGCGCAGCCAGCTGCTCGTCGGTGGTGCGCACCAGGTGGTCGGCGCTGACCGCGCCCAGCGCTACGGCCAGCATGGCGCCGCCGATGGGCTCGAACTCGTCCGCGTGGATCTTCAGCCCCATGCCCAGCGCCTTGGCCGCCTCCAGGATGCGCCGGCTCTGGTCCAGGTCGAACACCCCCGGTTCGCAGAACACGTCGCAGAAGTCGGCCGCGCGGACGTAGTACTCCCCCTGGGGCGTCTCCACCCGGTAGCGCAGGTCCGCCACCGCAGGCAGCATCTCGTTCACCACCAGGTCCACGTAGGCGTCGGTGCGGCCCCTGAACTCCGTGGGCACCGCGTGGGCCGCCATAAAGGTGGGCACCAGGTCAATGGGGTGCTCCTCGTCCAGCAGCCGGATGGCGTCCAGCATCTTGAGCTCGGTGTCCAGGTCCAGGCCGTAGCCCGTTTTCACCTCGGCCGTGGTGGTGCCGTGGGCCAACATGGCGTCCAGCCGGGGGAGGGTCTGGGCCACCAGCTCGTCCAGCGACGCGGCGCGGGTGGCGCGCACGGTGCGCATGATGCCGCCGCCGGCCTGCATGATCTGCATGTAGGTGGCGCCGGCGATGCGCTGCTCGAACTCGTCGGCGCGGTCCCCCGCCCACACCAGGTGGGTGTGGGGGTCCACGAAGCCGGGCAGCACCACCTTGCCGGTGGCGTCCACGGTGTGGGCGGCGGAGGGGTCGTCCAGGGCGGCCAGCACCTCGGCCGTGCGGCCCACGGCCACGATCCGGCCCTCCAGGCAGGCCACCGCGCCGTCCTCGATCAGGCCGAGGTCGGCCAGGGCGGCCCCGCGCTTGGGTCCGCCGGGGCTGGCGCAGGTGAGGAGCTGGGCCGCGTTGACGATCAGCAGGTCGGCGTCCATGGGGAACTCCTGTCGCGGTGAGGATGGGACGGGATCGCAGCGCCTGAGGGCGTCTCTCGGCGGCGGCCGGTGCATGGCATTCGCCGGGCGCCCTGGCCGGATTATAGCACCCGGCAGCGTGGACGGCCAAGCCGGCTTTGCGCGGCCGCGGCCTTGCGGTACAATGCCTGCCGCGAGGTATCCGCCATGAGCGACCAGGTCCAAGCCTTTGCCCAGCGCATCGTCGAGAACGTCCGGCGGGTCATCGTCGGCAAACAGGAGGCAGTGGAGCTGCTGCTGGTGGCCCTGCTGTGCGAGGGGCACGTGCTGATCGAGGACGTGCCCGGCGTGGGCAAGACCATGTTGGCCCGCGCCCTGGCCATCAGCCTGGGCGTGACCTTCAAGCGCCTGCAATGCACCCCCGACCTGCTGCCCAACGACATCACCGGCGTGTCGGTGTTCAACCAGCAGACGCGGCAGTTCGAGTTCATCCCCGGGCCGGCCTTCGCCAACGTGCTGCTGGCCGACGAGATCAACCGCGCCACCCCCCGCACCCAGTCCGCCCTGCTGGAGGCCATGGCCGAGCGCCAGGTGACCGTGGACGGCGTGACCCGGCCGCTGGGCCGCCCCTTCCTCGTCCTGGCCACCCAGAACCCCATCGAGTACGAGGGCACCTTTCCCCTGCCCGAGGCGCAGCTCGACCGCTTCCTGCTCAAGCTCAGCCTGGGCTACCTGGAGCCGGCGCAGGAGGAGGAGATGCTGGTGCACCTGCGGCGCCGCCATCCCATCGAGACCCTGCAGCCGGTGGCTGACGCGACGGAGCTGCCCGCGCTGGCCGAGCAGGTGTGGGACGTGCACGTGGACGACACGGTGCGGGGCTACATCGTGCGCCTGGTGCAGGCCACCCGGTGGCACCCCGACCTGGCCTTGGGCGCCAGCCCGCGCGGCTCCTTGGGCCTCTACCGGGCCAGCCAGGCCCTGGCCGCGCTGCGGGGCCGGCGCTACGTCCTGCCCGACGACGTGAAGCAGCTGGCGCCGGCCGTGCTGCCCCACCGCTGCCTCGTGCGGCCGGAGAGCAGCCTGCGCGGCCGCACCGCGTCCGCCGTGGTGGCCGAGCTGCTGCAAGAGGTGCCCCTGCAGCTGGAGTGACCGGTGATCGGTGATCGGTGACCGGTGACCGGTGATCGGTGATCGGTGATCAGTGATCGGTCACCGTGCTCCGTTTCCCTCTCCCCCTGGGAGAGGGCCAGGGTGAGGGCAGTCCCCTCTCCCCCTAGGAGACGGCCAAGGCGAGGGCAGTCCCCTCTCCCCCTGGGAAACGGCCAGGGTGAAGGCAGTCCCCTC
>JANWYQ010000126.1 GCA_025055015.1 Caldilineales bacterium | reverse complement strand
CAGAAGAGGGTGACGATGCCCGCCTGCAGGCCGGAGCGCCGCACCGCGTCCTGCACCGCCTCGGTCAGGTCGTGCATGTCGGCGTGCCCGCGGGTGCGCAGGCGGATGGTGTCGGTCTTGACGGCCATGGCGATAGCCTCCGGGTACTGAGCGGAACCCAGGGGTGGCGCAGCACAGATGTCGCTACAGACTTCTGCAGTTGCGAGAGCGCTGCGCCATTGTACGCCAAGCCGGCCAGTCTGACAAGGGCCCCGGCCGGCCTGGCGATTGACAACGGCAGGCTGCCGTCGGTATAATGGCCGTCGTCGGCGCTTGTGGGCCGAGCGGACCGGTCGGCTGGTGGTGGCAGACCCGGCCCGACCTGTCCTAAGCAGCCTTGGCGAGCGGAGACCGCCCTCGCCGCCCCCGTGCTCGTGTCCGGCCTTTCCTCCCCGGTTGGCCCACCTTTTCCCGACGAACCCTTCTCCTGGAGCTGCCCATGTCCACCATCCCTGCCTCCCACCTGGACCTGTTCGAGAAGCGCTCCTTCGCCCACCTGGCCACCGTCATGGCCGACGGCAGCCCGCAGGTGACGCCGGTGTGGATTGACTTCGATGGCCGGCACCTCCTGGTGAACACGGCCAAGGGCCGCGTCAAGGACCGCAACATGCGCCGCGATGGCCGCGTGGCGCTGTCCATCCTGGACCCGGACGACCCCTACCGCCGTCTGCAGATCCGGGGCCGGGTGGTGGAGGTCACGGAGGAGGGCGCGTGGGAGCACATTGACGCCTTGGCGCGCAAGTACTGGGGCGACCAGCCCTTCCCCCGACGTCCCGGCGAAGTGCGGGTGATCTTCAAGATCGAGCCGGTGCACGTGGTGGCGGAGTAGGGTGCCGGTTTTCGCCGTGCGGTAGGGGCCGACCTCCTGCGCCTCGAGGCGTTGTGGCCGAGCCTCCTGGTGCGTGCTGCCCAGGCCGACCCACAGACATCTCATCCGCCCTGGCGTCCGCCGGGCAGGGGGGCTCGAGCCTTCGCTTCCTCCGTTCGTCGCCACGGCCTTTCGCGCTGGGCAGCTAACCGGCAGCCGCGGCCCGGCCATCCCGCACCGCCACCCCCCGCCGAATGATGGCGCGCGTGTCGGGATGCATCGGCAGGTGGTCCAGCTCGGCCAGGTTGACCCAGGCTGCGGCGTCTGCGTCGTCCGCAGGCTGCGGCTCGCCGGCCACCCACTCCGCCAGCAGGTCAATCACCACGTAGTGGTAGCGCAGGCGGCCGTCGGCGTCTCGCTGCATCGGCTCGAACACGCCGATCACCGGGCCGGGGGCGATGGCCACCCCGCACTCCTCCATCACCTCGCGCGCGGCGCCCTCGGCTAGGGTCTCCCCTAGCTCCAGCACGCCGCCGGGCAGCCCCCACGAGCCCTTGGCCGGCTCGCGGCCCCGTTGCACCAGCAGCACTTGGTCCCCGCGCAGCACGACGGCTGCTACGCCCACCACCGGTTGATCGGGATACTCGCGCGGCATGGACACCTCGAGCGCTTCACAGGAGAGGTGCGTTTGAACCGGGTTGAAGGGTCCAAACGCGACGAAGCCGCCTCTCCGGAGACGGCTTCCAGCTTTGGCTCATCGCTTCGCTTCCGTACCCCTGGCGGCCCATCGTCTCAACTCGTTCCAAGCGGAGTATAGGGCGGAGGAGGCGCCGGGTCGGTACTGCGGCTTCCTATGGGACATCGTCCAACAGGGAGACAGGCTACACGGCGCAGCCCGGCCTTCAACGGCCCAGGAGCGCCGCGGGCAGTCGGCGCAGCTCCTGCACGCCTAGCACAAGGCCGGCCAGCACGTAGACCGCCGCGCCCACCAGCCCTCCTACGGCCAGCTGCGCCAGGGGAGCCTCTGGAACCATCGCCATAGTGGCCACAACGGCTCCAGCCATGGCTGCGCTGGCCAGGCCCACCCGGCCTGCGGCCGCCAGGATGCGCCGGCCCTCCACGCCGCCCCAGCGCCGCCGCAGGATAGCCATCAACACCAGCACCTCGGCCGTGGTGGCGACGGAGTTGCCCAGGGCCAGGCCGCCCGCGCCCAGCGCTCCCATCAGCGCTGCGCCCAGCAGCAAGCCGGCCGCGGCGGAGCCGGCCGCCACCGCCAGCGGCGTCACCGTGTCCTTCTGGGCAAAGAAGGTGCGCGCAGCCAGCTCGAGGCAGGCGTGGCCCACCAGGCCCAAGGCGAAGAAGCGCAGGGTGGCGTAGACCGCCTCCACGGCCGCTGCGTCGAACTGGCCGCGCTGGTAGAGGAAGGCCAGCAGCGGCCGGCCCAGCAGGATCAAGCCCACCGCAGCCGGCAGGGTGAGGGCGATCACCAGGCCCAGGGTGTCGGCCAGGGTACGGCGCAGGCGGTCCACCGCTCCGCGCGCGGCCAGCTCGGCCAGGGTCGGGAAGGCCACCAGGCCGAAGGCGGTGCCGATAATGGTCTCCGGCAGCTGCATGGCGTCCCAGCCCCACTCCAGCGCGCTGACGCTGCCCGGCCCCAGCCGCGAGGCCAGGTTGGTGGTGAGCACCAGGGAGAACTGGAACACGAACAGGTCCACCACCCGCGGGCCCATCAGCAGGAACACCCGGCGCACCGCCTGGCTGTGGGGTCCCCGCAGGTCCAACACCGGCCACCAGCGGAAGCCGTAGCGAACCAGGCCGGGGACCTTCACCAGCAGGTGGAAGAGGGAGCCCAGCACGGCGCCCACGGCCAGGCCGGCGATGCCCATCCGCGGACCTAGGAGGAGCGCGCCCAGGGTGATGCCCAGGGGATACAGGGCTGCGCCCAGAGCAGGCAGCAGAAAGTGTTTGAAGCCGTTCAGCGCGCTCCCTTGCACCGCGCTGACGCCGAAGACGACGGTGGACACCAGCACGATGCGCATCACCGTGGCCGTGTCGGCCTGCTCCGCCGGGGAGAAGCCGGGCGCAATCAGGGTGCGCACCAGCCAGGGCGCCAGCAGGCCGGCGACGACGGCCAAAGCCGTCACCACCAGGAAGACGATGTTGGTGATGGCGCTGGCCAGTCGCCAGGCCCCTGCCCGATCCTCGGCGGCCAGGAAGTCGGCGAAGACGGGGATGAACGCTGTGGCCAGCGCGCCGCCGGCCACGATGGTGAAGAGCAGGTCGGGGAGCTTGAAGGCCGCGTAGTAGGCGTCCAAGTCCGCGCCGATGCCGAACTGGGCGGCGATGACGATGTTGCGCAGCAAGCCGGCCACAGCCGCCAGCCCGAAGGAGACGGCCACCACCCCCACGTTGCGCACGATGTGCGACAGGGCGCGGCGGTGGGCAGCCTCGGCGGTGGGCTGGGCGGAGGTCATCGGCCGCTATCCTCCCAGCGCGGCCAGGGCTTGGTGCGCCTCCGCGTAGTTGCTGTTCAGCTCCAGGGCGCGGCGATAGGCCTGTCGCGCCGCCTCGGGGTCCCCCAGGGCCTGCAGGGCGCGGCCCCGCCAGTAGAAGGTCTCCTCGATGTTGCCCACGGTGGCGATCACCGCGTCGGCCAGGGCCAGCAGCTCCTGGTGACGGCCCGCCTCGTGGTAGGCCTGGAAGGGCGCGAACTGGTACCACAACATGCGCCACGGCAGGCCGATCACCCGCGCCTGGTCAAAGGCAGCGGCGGCCTCGGCGAAGCGGCCTTGGGCGGCCAGGCTGCTGCCCAGGTTGAACCAGGCGAAGGCGTCTCGCGGGTTGGCGACCGCCTCGGCCTGCGCTCGCTCCACCGAGCGCGCCCACATCACGGCGTCGTCGGCCTCGTCGCCCAACACCGCCTGGGCGGCCTCGGCCCGGCTGTCGTCGTAGATCAACACATACAGGTTGTTGAAAACCCGCCACAGCCGCTCCAGCTCGCCGTACGGGATGCGAAGGCCGGGGTATGGCGCCTTGGGGTCAATGCCCTCGCTGACGTAGGAGTCGTAGACGATCCACTGCCGGGCTGCGTCGTCGTAGCCCACCACCAGGCGATAGTGGCCCATGCCGCCGTCGTGCTCCAGCCAGGTCTCGATCAGGACGGGCAGGCCCGCGTCCAGGCTGCGGCGCAGGCGCTCCGGCGAGCCGTTGACCCGCACCACCGCCTGGAGGCCCAAGGAGCGGGCGTACGCGGCCATCTCGTGCGGACTGACGTTCTTGTCGTCCCAGAAGGGCTTGAGCGCAGCCGCAGCCTGCTTCTGGGTCACCGGCAGGCCGAAGTAGCTCAGGTTCATGGCCAGGGTAGCCGGGCCGCAGTTGTTCCAGGTCTGCCAGTAGTGGCGAAGGCCGCTGAGCTGCACGGCCGCGGCGGCGGCCGCAACGGTGGGCACAGGGGTCGGCGTGGGCCGGGGCCGGGGGGTGGGGGACGGCGTGGGCGATGGGGTAGGCGTGGCCGTGGGCCGATC
>JANWYQ010000067.1 GCA_025055015.1 Caldilineales bacterium | reverse complement strand
GTGGGGAGCAGCAGGGCCAACGCCCGGTCGCCCGGCGGGGTCGGCAGCGGGGTGGGCACGAAGCGGGGCTGCTCCGTCGCCGGCTGGCGGCGCTGGGCCAGAGCCACGCGCACCCGCAACACCAGGCCGTCGAGGCCGTCGTAGCGCGCGCTGCCCACGGCCAGGAGGGCGGCCAGCAACAGGACTGCGGCGCCGCCGAGGGGCAATAAAAGCCTGGCACGGCCGGCCAGGCGGGTGGGTGCAGCAGTGGTTCGTGCCATGGGCATTTGCAAGCATGGCCAAGCCCCGTTCACGGGGCGCCATGTTGTGGCCGGAGGAGTTCAGCCTCCGGCCGGGCGATGAAGTCGCCCAGCCACAAGACAGCGCCCCTCAAAGGGGCTGAGTAGTGGGCCACCAAGCTGGGCGGACTCAGGGCGCTCGGCGCTGTCTGGTAGCCCGACTATTCATCACCGGGGCGGCCTGCCAAAGCCAGACCCACGTCTTAGCGGAAATGTTGGACTACTCTGCTGTTACAACGGTCGGGCGGTCGTCACGGCGCTGCCGCCTCGTCCAGCAGCCACACCACCGGCCCGAAGCGGGAGCGCACCCGCTGGGCCGGCAGGGGCGGGTCCTCGGGCCCGGCCAACGCCCGGCGCACAGCCTCGCGCTTGGCCGCGCCGGTGACCAGGAACAGGATCAGGCCCGTCTCGGCCAGGGCCGGCAAGGTGAGGGTGATCCGCTCCGGGTGGCGGTCCTCGTAGGCCGCGCGGTTGGCCACCACCAGCCGCGCGGTCTCCTCCAGGGCCGGCGTGCCGGGGAAGAGGGAAGCGGTGTGGCCGTCGGTGCCCAGCCCCAGCAGCGCTGCGTCCAGCAGGGGCTCGCCGGCGTCCCAGCCGCGGCGCAGAGCCACCTCGTAGGCGCGCGCCGACGCGTCGGGGTTGTCGGGGATGTAGGGCGCCGGGTGGATCTGGGCCGGAGGCACGCCGGCCTCCGCCAGCAACGGCAGCACCGCGGTGTCGTTGCGACCGGGGTCGCCGGGGGGCAGGTGGCGCTCGTCACCCCAGAAGACCTCAGCCTGTGGCCAGGGCATGCGCTGCCGATACGGCTCGGCAACCAGCAGGCGGTAGAGGGCCATGGGCGTGTTGCCGCCGGCCAGCGCCACCCGAAAGCGGCCTCGGCGAGCGACGGCGGCTTGAGCAGCCTGCACCAGCCGCTCCGCTGCTTCCGCAGCCACCGCCTCGGCCGTGGGCTTGACCACTACCTCGCTCATCCGTCGGTGCACCCCGTGGCCCACACCAAGCCATCGCGCGCCAGCATCTCGTCCACCTCCCGCGGGCCCCAGGTGCCGGGCTCATAGAAGGCCAGGGGCGCAGCGCCCTCGTTCCACCCCTCTTGGATGGGGTCCACGATGCGCCAGGAGAGCTCGATCTCGTCGCTGCGCGCGAACAGGGAGGCGTCGCCCTGCAGCGCATCCACCAGCAGCCGCTCGTAAGCGTCGGGCAGTGCGTTCTCGCCCACGTGGGTGCCGTAGTCGAACACCATGTTCACCGTCTGCGTGCGCATACCTGCGCCCGGCACCTTCAGGTTGAAGCTCAGGCGGATGCCCTCGTCCGGCTGGATGCACAGGCTCAGGGTGTTGGGCGGCCGGATGCCCTCGTAGTCCTTGGGGAACATCAGGTAGGGCACCCGCTTGAAGCGGACGACGATCTCGCTGATCTTGGTGCGCAGCATCTTGCCGGAGCGCAGGTAGAAGGGCACCCCCTGCCAGCGCCAGTTGTCCACGTAGAGCTTCAGCGCGGCGAAGGTGGCGGTCTGCGAGTTGGGGCGCACGCCCTCCTCCTGGCGATAGGTGGGGCCGCCGTTGCGGGAGCGGTACTGCCCCCGCACCGACATCTGGGCCACCTCGTAAGGCTGGACCTCCCGCACCGCCTCCAGCACCTTGACCTTCTCGTTGCGCAGCGCCGTGGCGTTGAAGGCCACCGGCGGCTCCATGGCCGTCAAGGTCAGGAGCTGCAGCACGTGGTTCTGGATCATGTCCCGCAGGACGCCGGCCTGGTCGTAGTAGCCCCCGCGGCGACCGACGCCCACGCTCTCGGCCACGGTGATGAAGACCGCGTCCACGTAGTTGCGGTTCCACAGGGGCTCGAAGATGGCGTTGGCGAAGCGGAAGACCAACAGGTTCTGCACCGTCTCCTTGCCCAGGTAGTGGTCAATGCGGTAGATCTGGTCCTCGTTGAAGACCTGGTGCACCTGGCGGTTTAGCTCTTGGGCCGAGGCCAGGTCGTGGCCGAAGGGCTTCTCGATCACGATGCGGCGCCAGCCCTCGTCATGCTGGGCCAGGCCGGCCGCGCCCAGGCGCTCCACGATGTCGGCGTAGACCTGCGGCGGCGTGGCCAGGTAGAAGAGGACGTTGTGGCTGCGCAGCTCCTGGGCCAGCTGCGCTAGGCGCTCCGACAGGATCTCATAGCTGGCCGGGTCGTCGTAGCCGATGGGCAGGTAGGAGAAGCGGCCGGCGAACTCGTCCCAGCGGCCGCATTGGGCCGGCGTGATGCGCGCGTTGGCCTCCACCCCGGCCTTGAGCTGGCGGCGAAACTCCTCGTCGCTCAGCGGGCTGCGGGCCAGGCCGAGGACGGCGAAGGGCTGCGGTAGCAGGTTCTCGCAGGCCAGGGTGTGCAGCGCCGGCACCAACTTGCGCTGGGTCAGGTCGCCCGACGCGCCGAAGATGACGATGGTCACCGGCTTGGCGGCGGCCGCGCGGCGCTTCTCCTGTTGCAGGACGGCGCTGGGCAGAGGTCGACTCTCGGGCATGGCGACTCCTGGGAAACGGCGGCCGGGATGGGCGGCGATCAGGCGGCAGGCACCAGCAGGGCCGCCCGCTTGGCCGCGATCACGGCCATCAGCTGGTCGTAGGAGGCGGCGAAGGCCTGCACCCCTTGCTCCAGCACCTCGGCGGTGATCTCCGCCAGCGAGATGCCCAGGGCCTCCAGCCGCTCGACGGCGGCGCGCGCCTCGTCCACTCCCTCCAGGACCGTGGCCCCGCGCACCACGCCGTGGTCGCGGAACGCGTCCAGGGTCACCTGGGGCACGGTGTTGACGGTGTCCGGGCCGATCAGCTCCTCGACGTACCGCGTGTCGCGATAGGCGGGGTTCTTGGTGCTGGTGCTGGCCCAGAGCATGCGCTGGACGCGCGCGCCGCGGGCGGCCAGGGCCCGGAAGCGCGGGTCGGCGAAGATCTGCAGGAAGCGCTGGTAGGCCAGCTTGGAGTTGGCAATGGCGATCTGGCCCAGGAGGCTGCGCAGCGCAGCCTGCTCCGCCGGGTCCTCCGTGGCCGCCAGGCGAGCCTGCAGCCGCTTGTCTGCGCTGGTGTCAATGCGGCTGACGAAGAAGCTGGCCACCGAGGCCACCCGGCTCACGTCGCCGCCGGCCGCCGCCAGCCGCTCCAGGCCGCGAATGTAGGCCCAGGCCGCCTCCTCGTAGGCCGAGATGGCGAACAAGAGGGTGACGTTGACGTTGATGCCGCTGCCGATCAACTCCTCGATGGCCGGGATGCCCTCCGGCGTGCCCGGCACCTTGATCATCAGATTGGCGCGGTTGACCGCGGCGAAGAGGCGCCGCGCCTCGGCCACCGTCTTCTCGGTGTCGTAGGCCAGGTGGGGCGACACCTCCAGGCTGACGTAGCCGTCCACGCCGTTGGTGCGGTCGTAGATGGGGCAGAGGAGGTCGGCGGCCTGGCGGATGTCCTCGATGGCCAGGGCCTCGTAGATGTGTTCCACGCTGCGGCCTTGGGCCGCCAGCGCCGCAATGGCCTCGTCGTAGTCGCGGCTTCCGCCGATGGCCTTCTCGAAGATGGTGGGGTTGGAGGTGAGCCCCGTCACGCCGTCCTCGGCGATCATGCGGGCCAGGCCGCCGCCCGTTAGCAGGCGGCGCTCGATGTTGTCGTACCAGATGCTTTGACCGTACTTCTGCAGCTCCAACAACGGGTTCATAGGTCTATCCCTCTCCTTCGCGGGCGCCCTCGCGCGCAAGCACCTTGGCGCGGCGGCGCAGGAAGCGTTCCTCGGTCTGGAAGCGGGCCGCCACAAACGCGCGGACCAGCTCGCGCGCTAGCTCCACGCCGACGACACGAGCGCCCAGGCAGAGCACGTTCATGTCGTCGTGCTCCACGCCTTGGCGGGCGGTGTAGGTGTCGTGGCACAGGCAGGCGCGCACGCCGGCCAGCTTGTTGGCGGCGATGCACGCGCCTACGCCGCTGCCGCACAGCACGATGCCCCGCTCGGCGTCCCCGCGCTGCACTGCCTCGCCCACCAGGAACGCGTAGTCGGGGTAGTCGTCCAGGCGGTCGTAGGTGTGCGCGCCCAGGTCCAGCACGTCGTGTCCGTCGGCCCGCAGCCACTCGACCACTTGATTCTTCAGCTCAAAGCCGCCGTGGTCAGCGGCAACAGCGATGCGCATAGGGCCTCCTATCCGCTCAACAACGCCAGCGCCTTCTCGGCCACGGCCTCGGCGGTCAGGCCGAACTCCTTGAACAGCGTCTGGTAGGGCGCAGAGGCGCCAAAGCGGTCCAAGCCGACCACGGCGCCGTGGCAGCCTACGTAGCGCTCCCAGCCCAGGGTGACCCCCGCCTCCACGGCCACCCGGACGGTCACCTCCGGCGGCAGCACCGCCTGGCGATAGCTGAGGGGCTGGGCGTCGAACAGCTCCCAGCTGGGCAGGCTCACCACCCGCGCGGCCACCCCTCGCTCGGCCAGCATACCGGCCGCGGCCACCGCCAGCTGCACCTCGGAGCCGGTGCCGATCAGGATAGCCCGCGGGCCCGCCCCATCCGTTGGCCAGTCCTGCACCACGTAGCCCCCGCGGCCCACGCCCTGGTCAGGGTCGTCGCTGGTGCCCTCCAGCGTGGGCACGCTCTGGCGGGTCAGGGCCAGGGCCACCGGGCCACGGCGGTAGCGCACGGCAAAGCGCCAGGCGGCCACGGTTTCCTTGGCGTCCGCGGGGCGCAGGACCACCAAGTTGGGGATGGCCCGCAGGGCGGCCAGGTGCTCCACGGGCTGGTGCGTGGGACCGTCCTCGCCCAGGCCGATGCTGTCGTGGGTGAAGATCCAGATGGGGGCGATCTCCATCAGGGCCGACAGACGGATGGCAGCCCGCATGTAGTCGGAGAACACCAAGAAGGTGGCGCCGTAGGGACGCACGCCGCCATGCAGCATCATACCATTGACGATGCCGCCCATACCGTGCTCCCGCACACCAAAGCGCACGTTGCGATGGGCGTAGGCGCCCGCGGCAAAGTCGCCCGTGCCTTTGATGAGCGTCTTGTTGGAGGGGGCTAGGTCGGCTGAGCCGCCCATCAGCTCTGGCAGGCGGGGAGCCAGCGCGTTGATGCACGCACCGGACACGTTGCGGGTGGCGTCGCCCTTGGGGCTGGGCTGGTAGCGAGGCAGGTCGGCGTCCCAGTCGGGGGGCAGCTCGCCGGCCAGGCGGCGGCGCAGCTCAGCCGCCAGGTCCGGGTAGGCCTGGACGTAGGCGGCGAAGGTGGCCTCCCACTCGGCGCGGCGGCGGGCTCCCTCCTCCCGCGCGCGGCGAAAGTGGGCGAGCACGTCGTCGGGGATCAGGAAGGTGGGCTCGGTGGGCCAGCCCAGGTTCTGCTTGGTCAGCAGCACCTCCTGCGGCCCCAGGGGCTCGCCGTGGACGGCCGCGGTGTTGGCCTTGTTGGGGCTGCCGTAGCCGATGACCGTGCGCACGGCGATGATGGAAGGGCGCTCTGTCTCGGCCTGCGCCGCGCGGATGGCCGCCTCGATGGCGTCCAGGTCGTTGCCGTCGGCTACGATCTGGGTGTGCCAGCCATAGGCGCGGAAGCGGGCCATGCGGTCCTCGGTGAAGGTCAGGTCGGTGCTGCCGTCAATGGAGATGCGGTTGTCGTCGTAGAGGTAAATCAGCTTGCCCAGCTTCAGGTGGCCGGCCAGGGACGCGGCCTCCGAGGCCACGCCCTCCATCAGGTCGCCGTCGGACACGATGGCGTAGGTGTAGTGGTTGATCACCTCGAAGCCGGGGCGGTTGAACACCGCGGCCAGGTGCGCCTCGGCCATGGCCATGCCCACGCCGTTGGCAAAGCCCTGGCCCAGGGGGCCGGTGGTGGTCTCCACGCCGGGCGCGTGGCGATACTCGGGATGGCCGGGCGTCATGCTGCCCCACTGGCGAAAGCGCTGCAGCTCGCTGAGGGGCAGGTCGTAGCCGGTGAGATGGAGCAGGCTGTAGAGCAACATCGAGGCGTGGCCGGCCGACAGCACGAAGCGATCGCGGTCGGGCCAGTCGGGGTGGGCCGGGTCGTGCTTGAGGAAGCGGGTCCAGAGGACGTAGGCCATGGGCGCTGCCCCCATGGGCGCGCCGGGGTGGCCGGAGTTGGCCTTCTGCACCGCGTCCACGGCGAGGAAGCGGATGGTGTTGATGGCTTTCTGATGGAAGGCGTGGTCGAAGGACATGGAGTGCATCCCTCTGAGGGAAAGGTGGGCGTCAACGGTCGGGCCGGGCCGTCCGCCCAGGTCGGCGCAGGGGCGAGCAGTGCCCACCGCTCAGGCCAGCTTGAGGCGACGGACGGCACGCGGCGCATTATAGCACCGGGGCAAGCTGCGGGCAACCCGCGGTCCGACGCCAACTTGGAGCAAACAGCGCACAAACCTGCACTAGGGGTAGACACAGGCTGCTGAGTGTATAGATTTTGTATAGCTTTCACGGCGTCGAAATGTTAAAGTTTCGTTAGAATTCTAGACAAAGGCTTGACAAGCTGGCGCATCTGCGCTATAATGCAGCCGTACGTGTACACTAGCTTGCATCGCCTCTCAAAGGGCAAGGAGCCTGAGAAAAAGATGGCCGAGAACACCAGAAAAAAGCAGAGCCTGTCGCAGTTTATCGCCACGTTGACCGAGGCCGACAAGGATTTTCAAAGAGCCGTGATCATTCGGACTTTCCGTCCCGGCCAGGTGATCGCCACGCCGGAGGAGCTGTCCAAAAAGCTGTTCATCCTGATGAACGGACATGCTCAGCTGGTGTGCGACAACGGCGAGGGGCGGCGCATGACCATCTCCCGCCTGGGGCCGGGCTCGATCTTCGGCGATGGGTCCATGCTCAGCGGCGGCCCGCGCACCGACCTGACCGCAGAGGCGCTGGACGACTGCACCGTCTGGGTGTTGCCGGAGACTCACGCGCGCGCCATGACGGAGCGCTACCCGATTATCGGCTGGGGCATGCTGCAGACCTTCGGCAAGCGCCTGCGCCAGGTAGAGGATCGGCTGGAGGAGGTGGCTTACAAGAAGCTGCCGCAGCGGCTGGCCAAGCTGCTGCTGGACATGTCCAACGGCCGCGAGCAGTCCACCATTCGCACCAGCCACCAGTACTTGGCTGACAGCCTGGGCACCTACCGCGAGACGGTGAGCACCATCCTGCGCACTTTCAAAGCTGAGGGTATGGTGGAGCTGGGCTATCGCCGGATCAACGTGCTAGACCCGGCGGCGCTGCAGAAGCTGGCCAGCTCGTGGGATTGAAGGCGACCAGGAGCCAGAGCGGCCATGGCTCAGGATGACATGGCTGCTCCGGCCGGCCGCAAGACGGGCAACCAGGAAACGATGGCGC
>JANWYQ010000036.1 GCA_025055015.1 Caldilineales bacterium | reverse complement strand
TCGTCCAACAGGCGATAGGTGGGGATGCGCGGGTACTCCAGATGGTGGGGGACGTTGGGGTCGTAGTGGCGCAGCCAGCGCCGATCCACATCAGCGGGCGAGGCGGACATGGGGACGTTCCTCCTTCTTCGAGCCCTCAAGCGAAGCCCTGAAGCTGGTCCAGTTCTGAAACTGGTCCAGTCTTCAAGACCGGACCAGTTTTTTGTGTTGTGTGCATTATACAGACCTTGTGCACACGGCAAAATAGTCTCCGCAAAAGTCAGGGGGGCGCCGCTTGACAACACGGGACATCTGCGCTACACTAGCGTCGCATAGTAGTTTGAAATAGGATGACTATCCCGCCATGACCGACGACCTGCGCGCCAAGCTCACCGAGCTCGGCTTCACCGAATACGAGGCCCGGGTCTACCTGGCCCTGCTGGACCAGTACCCCGCCACCGGCTACCAGATCAGCAAGGAGGCGGGGGTGCCGCGGTCCATGGTCTACGAGGCGTTGGGCCGCCTGAGGAGCCGCGGGGCGGTGCTGGAGACCCCCGACGACCGCGCCACCCTCTACCGGCCGGTGCCGCCCGACGTCCTGCTGGACAACCACCAGCGCGCGCAGCAGGCGCTGGTAGCAGAGCTGCGCAGCCGGCTGGCCGCCCTGTACGCGCAGCGGGACGAGGACCGCATCTGGACCATCGCCGGCCGCGAGATGGTGCTCTCCTACGCGCGGGCCATGATCCGCGAGGCCCAGGAGGAGCTCTTCCTGGCCCTGGACGACCCCGAGGTGGCCGCGCTGAGAGAGGAGATCGTGGCGGCCTGTCGCCGCGGGGTGACGGTGGGCGCGGTGATGATCGGCGGCGAAACCCTCTCCTGCGGCCAGATCGTTCACCATCCTCCCCTGGAGAGCGAGCTGCACGAGCTGTCGGACATGCTGGTGGTGGCGGTGGACCGACGGCAGGTGCTGGTGGCTGCCGGCAGCCGCCACGGGGACATGACCGCCACCGTGACCCACAACCGCAACCTGGTGTTGATCGTGCGTCAGTTCGTGTGGATGGAGCTGTTCGCCCAGCGCATCTTCACCCGTTTGGGCCAGGACCTGCTGAGCCGCCTGGAGCCGGACGATCGGCGGGTGTTTGAGGCGGCGCCCATGCTGGCCGGCCTACGGGACGGACGCGAGTAGCCCTGGCCTGGGCAAGGGCCTTTGTCCTCCCTGACTCGCCTAAAGGCTCGAGTTCGGGATGTTGGGGTGAGCGTCTGGGCTGCCTTGACCCTTCGCTCATTCCTTGTCCTCCGGACATGGACTCCCGACATGGACTCGAGGCTTCAGCCGGAGGAGGAGGCAAGATCTTAGTGCCATTGGGCGTTAACCGGCGGGTTTGCCTGGAGGGAAAGGCTTAGACCATGAGCACCGGTCTGTCTGACACCATCGTGGCCGCCACCGTAACCGTGCTCGCGTGTGGGTTAGGCGGCCTGCCCTTCGTGTTCATCAAGGATTTCCCCGAGTCCCTGGCGCGCGCAGGTTGGGCGGCGGCGGGCGGCCTGATGTTGGCCGCGTCGGTGTTCAACCTGATCATCCCTGGCGTGACCGACGCAGGGGTCAACCCGGTGGCGCTGGGCATCCTGCTGGGCGCGCTGATGATGGTGGGCACCTCCCTGTGGCTGCGCGACCGCGAGATCGAGTTCAGCGGCCTGTCCGCGGCCGACTCGCGGCGGGCGCTGCTGGTGCTCATCACCCTGACCATCCACAGCTTCCCGGAGGGGATCGCCATCGGCGTGGCCTTTGGCTCCGGCGAGCTGAGCCTCGGCCTGATGATGATGATCGCCATCGCAGTCCACAACATCCCCGAGGGGGTGGCAGTGTCCCTGCCGCTGCGGGCCCAGGGCGTCAGCGGGTGGAAATGCGTGGGCTGGGCCATCTTCTCCAGCCTGCCGCAGCTCATCGCTGCGGTGCCGGCCTACCTGGCCATGGTGGCCTTCCGGCCGCTGCTGCCCTACGCCTTCGGCTTTGCTGCCGGCGCCATGATCTTCCTGGTGCTCAGCGAGATGATCCCCGAGAGCCGCGCCACCGGCTCCCAGCGCCTGGCCAGCGCCGGCGCGGGCATGTTCGGCTTCCTGGCCATGATGCTGCTGCAGAACATCTTTGTGCTGTGAGGCCGGCGGGCGCTAGCGTCCCCCTAGCCCCGAGAGGGCGATCCCCTGCACGAACCACTTCTGGGCGACAACGTAGATAGCCAGGATCGGCAGCACTGCAATCACCGAGCCGGCCATCAGCAACCCCCAGGCCGTGCTGTACTGACCGACGAAGTAGGAGAGGCCGACGGGAACCGTGCGCATTTCCTCCGTGGTGGTGACCACCAGCGGCCATAGGAACTCGTTCCAGGTGTTCTGAAAGACGAAGATCGCCAGCGTGGCCAGCACCGGCCCGCTCAGCGGCACGATGATTTGCCACCAGATGCGCAGGCTGGAGGCGCCGTCCATGCGCGCGGCCTCGTCCAGCTCGGCGGGGATGGTGCGGTAGTACTGG
>JANWYQ010000215.1 GCA_025055015.1 Caldilineales bacterium | reverse complement strand
CAGTCCCCTCTCCCCCTGGGAGAGGGCCAGGGTGAGGGCAGACAGCCACCACCGTTTACCGTTCACCGTCCACCGTTCACCGACCGTGACCGAGCTCCCCTTCCTCCTCGGCCTGCTGTTGGCGCTGGCGCTGCTGCTGCGCATGGACTTCGTGTTCTACGTGGTCTACGTGCTGGCAGGGGTGTGGCTGCTGGCGCGCTGGGCCACGCCCCGCAGCCTCGGCCGGCTGGAGGTGCGCCGGGAGTTCACCGACCACGCCTTCCTGGGCGAGACGGTGGAGGTGACCCTGCGCCTGCGCAACCTGGGCCGGCTGCCCGTGCCCTGGCTGCGGGTGGTCGAGACCCTGCCCATCGCGCTGGCGGCCGGCGGCCAGCTCCGTCGCGCCCTCTCCCTGCGCCCGCGGGAGGAGACGACCGTGCGCTACGCCCTGCGCTGCGTCCGCCGCGGCTACTACCCCATCGGCCCCCTGCAGCTCACCGGCGGCGACCTGTTCGGCTTTGCCCAGGCCCAGGCCCGCAGCGAGGGCGCCGACTACCTCACCGTCTACCCGCGCATCGTGCCCCTGGCGCGCGCGGACCTGCCCTCGCAGCTTCCCTTCGGCGCCCTGGCCAGCCCCCAGCGCATGTTCGAGGACCCCGCCCGGATGCGCGGGGTGCGCACCTACCAGCCCGGCGACTCCCTGCGTCGCATCCACTGGAAGGCCAGCGCGCACAGCGACGACCTGCTGGTGAAACAGCTCTCGCCCGCCATCTCCCTGGAGACCCTGCTGCTGCTGGACCTGAACCAGGCGGAGTACAGCCGACAGCGGGGGCTCGACGCGGCGGAGTGGGCCATCGTGGTGGCGGCCTCCTTGGCCGTGTACCTGGAGCAGGCGCGGCAGGCGGTGGGCCTGGCGGTCTACGGCGCCGATGGCTCACCGGCGGAGGCGGCCGTCCAGCTGCCCCCGCCCCTGCCCCCGCGGCCGGGCCGTCCGCACCTGATGAAGGTGCTCAGCCAGCTGGCCCGGGCCGAGCTGCACCCCCTGCCGGAGCCCTTCGCCGCATGGGCCCCGCGCGCCGCCGCTGCCCTGGGCTGGGGCGCCACGGCCGTCGCCATCGCGCCCCACGGCGACGAGGCCCTCTGTCGCAGCCTGCACACCCTGGTGCGCCGCGGGCTCAACGTGGCGCTGTTGATCGTGGACCCCGCCGCGGAGGTGGCCTCGGCGCAGCGCCGGGCCCGCAGCCTGGGCTTCGCCGCCTTCCCGGTCACCACGGAGCGGGAGCTGGAGCAGTGGCAGGCCCGGCCGCGCGGCCATAGCCCGCGACAGCAGCGCTCTTTCCGGTGAGAGACCGTCCGCCGAAATGGCCGTGCAGACCGACGACCTCACGCCCCCTCCCGATGCCCTCGACCCCGCGCCGGCCGAGGCGCTGGGCGTCTGGCAGGACCCCGCCTGGCAGAGCCACCTGGCGCGGCCCCTGCTCATCGCCGCCCAGGCCACCGCGCTGGCCGCCGGGCCGTGGACCGTGGTCGCCCTGATCGCGCCGGCGGCCGCGTGGCCGGCTGCGCTGGGGATGGCCTTCCTGGCCGCGCTGCTGGGCGTCTACACCGCGGGGTGGCTGCGCAGCCCGGAGCGCCGGCTGGTGGAGCGCACCCCCTTCCTGCTCAGCGAGGCAGTGCTGATCGTGGCTGCGGCGCGGGTGGTGGCCTGGGGGGTCGCCGACGCCTGGCCCACGGCCGCGGACCTGCGAGAGTGGCTGCTGGACCCCCTGGCCATCGTGGACGGCCCCTTCCTGGTGACCGCCCTGTTGGCCCTGTTGGCCTGGGACCGGGGCGCCGCGGTGGCCGCTATCTTCCACGAGCTGCAGCTCCACCCGGACGAGCTGCTGTGGGCCGTCCAGCAGCGCCGCGGCGCGTGGCGAGAGCGCTGGCCGGTCGAGCGGGCCCACACCGACCGCAGCGGCCTGGTGGAGGCCTACACCGCCGGCTGGCTGTGGGGCGGGCTGCTGTTGCTGTTGTCCGCCGGCCTGGCTCGGCTGCGCCCGGCGCCCGGCGGCCTGCGGGTGCTCACCGACCTGGAGTTCCCCTGGCCGCTGATCGTGGCCGCGGTGGTCTACGTGTTGGTGGGCCTGGTCCTGCTCAGCCAGGCGCGGCTGGGCATGCTGCGCGGGCAGTGGCTGGTGGACGGCGTGGAGGCCGCGCCGGAGCTGCCCGGCCGCTGGCAGCGGGTCAGCCTGGTGGTCGTCTTGGGCGTCGGCCTGCTGGCTGCCCTGCTGCCCCTGGGGTCCACCTGGCGAGCCGGCGAGCTGTTGGCCCTGCTCCTGGGGCTGGTCATCCGCGGGCTCTACCTCCTGGTGGTGCTGGCCTTGGCCGGGCTCAACCTGCTGCTCAGCGCGCTGCTGGGCCGGCCGCCGGAGGCGCTGCCCCTGCCCCCGCCGCCGGAGCCGGCGCCGCCGGCCGAGCTGCCGCTGACGCCTGCGCTCAACCTGCCGCCGTGGGTGGGCGGCGCGGCCGTCTGGCTGCTGGTGGCGGCCGTGGTGGTCTACGCCGCCTGGCTGGTGCTGGGCCGCGAGGGCTTGGCCGTGAGCCGATGGTCGCCGGGCGGGCTGCTGCGGGCGCTGTGGGTGCGGCTGGCCTGGGCCCTGCGCAGCGGGCAGCAGCGCCTGGCGCGCGCGTGGCCTCGCCAGGGCCGCGGCCAACGGAGCCCCGGGCCGGCGGAGGCTGCGGGCCCGGAGCGGCCGTGGCGCTTCCTCTCCCTGCGCAGCCTGTCGCCCCGCCAACGGGTGCGCTTCTACTACCTGAGCGCGCTGCGCCGCGCCGACGAGGCCGGACTGCCCCGGCCGCCCAGCCAGACCCCCTACGAGTTCGTCCAGCGCCTGGAGGCGACCTGGCCCGAGGCCCAGGCCGACCTGGAGGCGCTGACCGAGGCCTTCGTGGCGGCCCGCTACGACGCCGCCGACATCAGCGCAGCCCAGGCGCAGCAGGCCCAAAGCCTCTGGCAGCGCCTGCGCCGCGTGCTGCGCCCACCGTCACCGAGGAGCCCCTGATCTATGCAGCGACGCCACAAGCTGGCCCTGACCCTGATCGGCCTGTCGGTGGCCGCGGGCGTGGCCGGCCAGACCGCCCTGAAGCTGGGGGTGAACCACGCCCTGGGGGGCAGCGCCGTGGGCCTGGCCGGCACGGTGGCCCTGGTCGCCACCGAGCCGCTGGTGTTGCTGGGCCTGGCCTGCTATGCCCTGGCCGCGCTCACCTGGATCGCCGCGCTCACCCGCCTGGACCTGAGCGTGGCCTACCCCTTCCTAGCCCTGAACTTCGTGCTGGTGGCCCTCTCCTCCTGGCTGATCCTGGGGGAGAGCATCCCGCCCCTGCGCTGGCTGGGCATCCTGGTGATCTGCGCCGGCATCCTGCTGGTGGCCCGCAGCGCCACCCAGCCTCGCTAGCCTCTCGGCGCCGCGCCGTCGGCAGATTTGACGCCTTGTGACGCTTTGTGCTAAGATGCAGGCCCAACAGGGGCGCCCGCAGAGACGTTGGGACCTCTGTGGGGACGCACGAGCAGGACGCTAGCATCCCGTCGGCTCTTCTTGGGAGTATGGCCGTCGAACAGCTCAGTCCCTCTCAGCCCGCCCTATCGGCTACCAGCGCGCCTCCCACCGTCGTCATCCAGCCGACCCGCGGCCTGTCCGCCCTGCAGCTGGGCGCGGTGTGGGAGTACCGAGAGCTGCTCTACTTCCTGGTGTGGCGGGACATCAAGGTGCGCTATCGCCAGACCGCGCTGGGGGTGCTGTGGGTGATCATGCAGCCGGTGCTGACCACCCTGGTGTTCACTGTGATCTTCGGCGTCCTGCTGCGGGTCCCTTCGGGCGACCTGCCCTATCCCATCTTCGCCTTCGCTGGCCTGCTGCCCTGGCAGTACTTCGCCAGCTCCCTCAACCGCATCGCCACCAACCTGGTGGACAGCGCGCACCTGATCACCAAGGTCTACTTCCCGCGGCTCATCATCCCCCTGAGCGGCGTGCTCTCGGGGCTGGTGGACTTCGTCATCGGCTTCGGCCTGCTGGCAGCGCTGATGCTCCTCTACCGGGTGAAGCCGACGGTGGGCATCCTGCTGCTGCCGGCCTTCCTGTTGTTGGCTTCCATCACTGCGCTGGGGTTCGGCCTGTGGCTGTCGGCGCTCAACGTGCGCTTCCGCGACATCAAGCACCTGATGCCGCTGGTGGTGCAGCTCTGGATGTACCTGACGCCGGTGATCTGGCCGGTGACCATCATCCCGGAGCCCCTGCGGCCCCTGCTGGCCCTGAACCCCATGACCGGGGTGGTGAGTGGCTTTCGATGGGCGTTGCTGGGCGACGCCAGCGCGGTGACCGGCATGCACGCGCCGGCCGCGCTCTTTGCGCTGTCGGTGCTGATCGCCGTGGCCGTGCTGGTGGGCGGCCTCTTCTACTTCCGCAGCACTGAGCGGACCTTCGCAGACATCATCTAGCCGAGGTAGGACGCACAGCGGGGCAGCCTGGCGGTTGCCCGTCTCGATGTCGAGCGGGCCAGCGGCCGGCCTTTGCCCCGCAACCGCCGCCCCGCTCGCCGAGCTTGTCGAAGCGAGCCCATCGTGCCAAAGGCAGCGGACCGTTGTAGCCGTTAGCTCCGACCGCTGCTGTCATACCTGTGCATCGGTCTCTGGGGCCGCAAGCCGCAGGGACCGGCGGAGCGCGGCCTACACCCTCTCCACCGGCGCCCGATCGAACGTCCCATGACCCCGTCCACTTCCTCCCTCTGGTACGTGGTGCAGACCAAGCCGCGGCAGGAGCGGCTGGCGGCTGCGGCGCTGGAGCTGCTCTGGCGCACGCCCACCTTCCTGCCCGAGGTAATCCAGCCGCAGCGCGGGCGACGGACCCTGGCGCCCCTCTTCCCAGCCTACCTCTTCGTGCAGGCCGACCTGGCCCAGACCCCGCTGAGCGGCCTGAACGCCACGCCGGGCGTGGTGCGGGTGGTGGAGGTCGGCGGCCGGCCGCAGCCGGTGCCCGCGGCGGTGGTGGAGGCGCTGCGCCGGCGGGTGGAGGAGGTGAACGAGGCGGGCGGCCTGCCGACCCATCCCTTCCGGCCGGGCGAGGTGGTGCGGATCGCCCGCGGCCCCCTGGCGGGGCTGGAGGCTGTCTTCCTGGGGCCCATGCGGCCGGCCCAGCGGGTGCGGGTGTTGCTCAACTTCCTGGGGGGGCTCACCGAGGCCGAGATCGAGGTGGAGGCCCTGGCCCAGCCGCCGCCGGCCGAGCGCCAGCGCGTGCGCCGCACCCGCGGCCGTGGCCGGCGCATCCGCCGGCCGTAGCCGTGGACGCGGGAACCGCTGCCAAGGCGGCGCTTAGGCCACGAATTATACGAATTTCACGAATTAGAGATAACAATAATTCGTCTAATTCGTGTAATTCGTGGCAAGAAACCAATTCGTCCAATTCGCCTAATTCGTGGCAAAAAATAACAAATAAATTCGCATAATTCGTTTAATTCGCGGCAAAAGACATGTCTGACATCGCCATTCGCGTCGAGAACCTCTCCAAACGCTACCGCATCGGCACGGCCCAGCGCCACGATACCCTGCGCGATGCCCTGACGGACCTTTGGCCACGAATTAGGCCACGAATTAGGCCACGAATTAGACGAATTTCACGAATTAGGGATTACAATAATTCGTCCAATTCGTGTAATTCGTGGCAAGAAACTAATTTGTCCAATTCGTCTAATTCGTGGCAAGAAACCGTTGACACCCTCTTGGCGCGTAAAGGCACCTCCTTCGTAAGGGATCACCATGACATCCGACACCTGGCCTCCGTACGACTGGTCCAACAAGGTCGCCATCGTCACTGGCGGCGCCGGCTTCCTGGGCCGCCGCGTGGTGGCGAGGCTGCGCGCCCGCGGCC
>JANWYQ010000208.1 GCA_025055015.1 Caldilineales bacterium | reverse complement strand
CGTCGGCGAAGTGGCCGGCAGCGGTCAGGGTGTCCGGTCGGGTGAGCTCGTGGAAGATGGCCAGGCGGGTGGCGTTGGCCTGGGCCGGGTCGGCGTCGAAGGCTGCGCTCCACGTCGGCTGGCTGATCTGCACCGGGCTGTACATCAGGTCGGCGATCAGGATCAGCCGCTGATGGCCGCCGTCCAGCACCAACGAAAGGTGGCCGGGGGTGTGGCCGGGGGTGGCCATGGCCCGCAGTCCCGGCGCGATCTCCTGGCCGTCGGCCACGAACTGGATCACCGGCGCCAGCGGCTTCTGCACCGTATCCGGGTTGGGGCCGGCGGGGTTGTTGCCGCCGTACCAAAAGCGCCACTCCACCTCGCTCACCAGGTGGCGAGCGTTGGGGAAGGTCAGGCGTCGCCGGCCATGCTCCTCCACCGTGACCCAGCCCACGTGGTCCACGTGCAGGTGGGTGAAGACCACGTCGGTGATCTGGTCGGGCGCGACGCCGGCCTGGGCCAGGCTCTCCAGCAGCCGACCGCCCTGGTACACGCCGAAGCCGGGGAAGTCCAGGTGCACGGGGCCGATGCCGGCGTCCACCAGGATCTTACGATCCTCTACCTCGATCAGAAACGCGCCGATGCTGGTCACCAGCCGGCCGTCGGGGGTCAACAGGTCGGCGTAGGCTTGCCAGGCCGCCTCGCCCGAGGGGGGAAAGGTGGCGGCCGGGCTGGCCACGCCGCCGCCGTCGGGCAGGTAGGTCACGCGGATGGGACCCATCAGCACCGATTGCAAGGACGCGAACTGAGGCATTCTCTAACTCCTGAAGCAACAGGGCGGCCGCAGGGAGCCCGGCTCGGCCGCGAGTCTCACGAAGGAAGCGAAGCCCCTTTGGTGGTTCTTCGCCTCGTGCACGTCGTGGCGGCAGAGGGCCCGCTGCGGAGCGCCTGCGCGATGGGGTGCATTGGACGGCCGGCAAGACGTTCTTGGTTTAGTGCCGGCCACTCTGCTCAGATTGTAGCTCCTCCGTTGAAGCCAGTCAGTAAGATGTGCGCCAACGCACAAAACCTCGCTAAGCCGGCGACGACAAAGAGGGTCCCTGCGTCCCCTTTGCCTGCGCAAGATAGATCAACCGCATGAGGTGAAGCTCATCGTAGGGAACCTGGCCGCCCAGCGCCTGGAACACCGGCGACAGCCTCTCAACGCCCAGCTCGTGGAAGAGGGCGAGCACCTGCGCCTGCTGCTCCGAGGACAGGGTGGACAGCCGCCACAGGCGGTCGGTTTCCACCGCGCCGCCGGCGCGCAGATAGTCGGCCAGGTGGTTCAGCACAGTGCCACGCTGGACGCCGAAGTGTGCCTGAATCTGCTCCACGGTCCACCCGGCGGCGAACATCTCCCCGACCTCGGCACGGCGGCGCTTGGCTGCGCCGCCGGTGACCTTGGGCGCGTGGACCGCCTTGGGCCGCTCGGCCAGGCCGTGGTCTGCACAGTACTGTCGCAGCACTGCTAGAAAGGCCTCGCCGTAGCGCTCCAACTTCACCCGGCCCACGCCCTCGATGTCCTGCAGCCGCTCCAGTGACTGAGGACAGTAGGTGGCCATCTCCATCAGCGTGCGGTCGTGAAAGACGATGTAGGGGGGCACGTTGTCGGCCTCGGCCAGCTGGCGGCGCAAGCTCCGCAGCGCCTCGAACAGGCCAGGGTCGTGTTCTGTTGCTACCGCCGCCTCTGCAGGTAGCTCCCGCTCCACCAGCCAGACGCGGCGACTCCCGGCCAGCACCTCGCGGCCCTTGGCGGTGAGCCGCACGTTGCCGTGCTCCATGTCCTGTTCCAGCAGACCCTGGACGATGAGCTCCTGGCCCAGCCGGCGCCACTGCCGCTCCCGCATCTCGCGTCCGGCGCCGTAGAGGGGTAGCCGGTCGTGGCGCTGCTGCAACACCTTCTGGCTGCGGGACCCGCGCAGCACGTCAACCACATAGGATACGCCGAAGCGCTGGCCTGTGGCCTGCACGCACTTCAGGAAGCGCTGTGCGGCATCGGTCACGTCCTGACCGGGGGCGCCCTCCTCGACGTCAGCGCGCTGGCAGTTGTCGCATGCACCGCAGGGCACGTCGTCGAAGGGCTCGTCGAAATAGGCCAGCAGAAGCGCCCGACGACAGCCGCCGGCCTGGGCATAGCGCAGCATGGCCTGCAGCCGCGCCTCCGCGGCCGCCCGCTGCCACTCTGCGCCCTCCTCGATGAATCGGCGGATCAGCACTGCGTCCTGCAGTGAGTAGAGCAGCAGGCAGTCGGCCAGCAGCCCATCGCGGCCGGCGCGGCCGATCTCCTGGTAGTAGCTCTCCAAGTCCTTGGGCAGGTGGACATGCACCACGAAGCGCACGTCGGGCTTGTTGATGCCCATGCCGAAAGCGACCGTGGCCACCATCACCGCCGCATCGGAGCGCAGAAAGCCGCGCTGGTTGTGCCGGCGGTCGGCGTCCTCCATACCTGCGTGGTAGGCCAGGGCCGGCCAGCCGGCGTCCCTCAGGTGCGCTGCCAGACGATCTACCGCGTCGCGGGTGCCGCAGTAGATGATGCCGGGCTGGCCACGGCGCCGCTCCAGGAAGCCCAACACCTGGCCCAGCTCGTCGGTACGGGGCTGGGCAGACAGGCGCAGGTTGCGACGGTCGAAGCTGGCCACGAAAACCTCCGCTGCGGCGAAGCCGAGCTGGTCGGCGATGTCACGGCGCACCCGCTCGGTGGCGGTGGCGGTGAAGGCCAGGCAGACCGCGTGCCCGTAGCGACGCCGCACCGGCAGCAGCTGCCGATACTCCGGCCGAAAGTCGTGCCCCCACTGGGAGATGCAGTGGGCCTCGTCAATCACCAAGCAGTCCACCCGGCTCCGGTCCAGCAACACCAGCGTTTCGGGCTTGAGCAGAGTTTCCGGCGAGGTGTAGAGCAGCTTAACCTGGCCTCCCCCCACTGCGGCCCTGGTCTCCGCCATCTCGCTGTATCTCAGGCTGCTGTTGAGAAAGGCCGCCGGCACCCCCAGGCTGCGCAGCTGGTCCACCTGGTCCTGCATCAAGGCGATCAGCGGTGAGACCACGACGGTTAGGCCGTCGAAGAGCAGCGCTGGGAGCTGGTAGCAAAGGGACTTTCCGCCGCCAGTGGGCATCACGGCCAACGTGTCCCGCCGCGCCAGCGCGTTGGAGATGATTTCTTCCTGCAGAGGCCAGAAGGCCTGATAGCCAAAGACGGACTTGAGCAAGTCGTGCGCGGCGGCAGAGGGAAAAGAGCGAGAGGAGGGAGAAGGAGGCGAGGCAGAGGTGGAAGGCGGCGAGGTCGTGGGAGAGGCTGGGGGTAGGGGTTGCAGGCTGTGCTCGGCGGCCTGGGCGGGCGGATCGGCAGGGACGACAGGCGGTGGAGGACGCCGCCCTGTTGACGATGCGATGGTCTGCGATGGGCTGGCCGCGGCCGGGCGGTTCAAGCGGTTGGCCGGGGCTTCCGCAAGAAAATAGCCGGAGAGCTGGACGTAGCAGCGCGGCTCGACGTCAGGCCGGTCGTCCGGCCGCCACCAGTGGGCCAGTGAAACCCGGACCAGCGCGCCGGCGGGAACAGTCTCAATCGGTTCCTGAAAGCCCACGAAGACCAGGGTACGACCGCCGTCTGGCGTGGGATAGCGGTAGCGCAGACGGTTCTCTGTCTCGACGCGTTGTAGCGGCTGGTCGGGCCGCCAGAAGGTAGTGCTGTAGGGGGGCACGCCGGTGTGCTGGGCGACGTAGAGCCTGCCCCCGGCCGTCCACTGCAACAGCCCCTCGTAGAGGACCTCGGGGCCGCCCACCCGCGGGGGCATATGGCGCTCGATGAACTGCTGCGGCGCGCTCATGGGCCCCAGACGGCGATGGCGGCGCACCAGGAAGTTCTCCACGTGGGGTGGTTGAACTGCCGCGGCCGGCTCCCCCTCCACTTCCCACACCTCGCCCACTTGGTACTCCAGGTTGAGGCCCTCGTGGACCTCCCCGTAGACAGGGATCAGCCGCACGCTGCGCCCTTGGTCGAGCGTGATGCCGCCGATGCAGGCGCCGTTGCCCTGGCGAGTCTTGGCAACAATGAGGACTTTTGTTTTCATCGGCGAACAGTTCGGCTCACGTTCACGTTGGTCGCCAGAGCCGGGCGAAGGCAGCGCAGCAATGCGTCGTCGGAAGCGCGCCGTTGGATCTCCCCGGCGCCAGATCGGCGGAGGCACTGCCACATCGGCCGCAGCGCCTCCGCCCGGATAGCACGCGGGCTACAGCTCAATCTTGGCGCCCATCACCTTGAGGAACTGAGCTAGCCACTGGGGATGGGCAGGCCAGGCGGGCGCCGTCACCAGCAGGCCGTCGGTCACTGCCTGGTCGGCGGGCACGGAGACGAACTTGCCGCCGGCGCGGGTCACGTCGGGCCCCACCGCAGGGTAGGCGGTGCAGGTCAGGCCGTCCACCACGCCCGCCGCGGCCAACACCTGCGCGCCGTGGCAGATGGCGGCGATGGGCTTCTTGGCCTGGGCGAAGTGGCGGGTGATCTCCAGCACGCGCGGGTTAAGGCGGATGTACTCCGGCGCGCGGCCGCCGGGGATCACCAGCGCGTCGTACTCGGTCTCGTCCACCTCCGCGAAAGTGGCGTTCAGCCGGAAGTTGTGGCCCGGCTTCTCGCTGTAGGTCTGGTCGCCCTCGAAGTCGTGCACGGCGGTGCGCACGTGGTCGCCCGCCTTCTTGTCCGGGCAGACCGCGTGCACGGTGTAGCCCACCATCTGCAGCGCCTGGAAGGGCACCATCACCTCGTAGTCCTCGACGTAGTCGCCGACGAGCATTAGGATCTTCTTCGACATGGGACACCTCCTTGTGTGAATGGGGACTGACTTTGGACCGTCGTGGCCCTACGGACAAGACGGAAAGGACAAACAGAGAGATGGAAGAGGAACGCCAGACGACCGAGGACGCATTCACGGCGGCGTCAGGTGCTGCACGGCGACGCCAAGCTCATCGGCCAGGCGCTGGGCCAGCAGGGAGCGATGGCAGGCAGCCGGCTCCCGCTCCACACAGAAGAGAGCGACCACGCGCGCGTCGGGGCCTAGCTCGGCCAGGAAGCGACGGCTGTCCAGCGCCGCCAGCCGCTCCTGCCAATAGCCGACCACGAATTCCGGGCTGAGGGCATGGCGCTGGCGCTTGGCGGTCCGCTGCTCCTTGTCCGCCACCGCCTGCTGCGCGCGCAGCGCGCGGCTAGGCGCCAAGTCGCCGCGATGGAGGTAGCGGATGCCGGCCGCAGCCAGGCCGGCCTGCAGCCGTTGGCTGTTGGCGAAGGCATAGGCGGCCCCGCGCACCCCACGCCGGGCCCGCACGTCCACCAAGGTATCCACCTCGGCGGCTGCCAGCGCCGCCAGGAACTCGGGCTCGGTCCAGCCATAGACGCCGATGGTGACGATGGCCACCGCAGCCGGCTCAGCCACGGGCCTCCTCCTCGTCGCTCATCGCCCCATAACGCCTCCGCGAGGTGAACTCGTAGTCGCCGAACAGGGGAAGCTGGCCGCCGGTGAGCCGTTCGATCACCTCGGCCTGGTCGCGCAGCGCGCCCTCCTCGTCAATATGGGCCACGGGCACACCTAAGTCGGCCAGCGTTTGGCCGATGAGCTTGCTGCGGTGGCACTCCTCCGGCCGGGCCTCGCTGCACATCAGCGCAAAGCGCAGGCCCCGCTGCCGCGCCGCCTGCACCCGCCCGACGCCGGCCTGGTAGAACGGCTTCTCCTTGACCCGCTCGTAGTCCACCCGGCCGTTCACGTAGCAGTCGGGGTCGGTCGGTCGGCCGCCCAGCGCATCGCCCAGGTAGACGTAGCGAATGCCATGCCGGTCCAGCGCGGCGGCCAGCGCGTCCTTGTTGAACTCCGGCCTGTGTCGCGAGTAGGGCGCGCTGCGCACGTCCACCAGCGTCGTGATGTCGTAGCGGTGCAGGAGGGCGGCCAGCTCCTCCACCGTGCGCTGGCCATAGCCCACGGTATAGACGGGAGGAAGAAGGTCACTAGGCAGTGTCATGGCGGAAGCAGAAGGCTTCACCGCGCCGCCCAACGCAGCGCCCCGCACACCCTAGAACAAGTCGTTGTCCAGCATCCGTCGCGCGCGAGAGACCTCCTTGGCGATCTCAGGGGCGTCGGCGCCCACCAAGGGCAAAGCCTTAGCCTCCGCGCGCTGCTTGGCCAGCGTCTCCTCCAGCTTTTGCTCCTCGTAGTCCCACCGCTGGTGGTAGCCCTCCTCGTCGTATTCGTCCAACAGGGTGTGATCGGGCGCCAGGCCAAAGGCACAACCGGGGTGGTTGTCCACGTCGTACGCTGCGGCCGGATCGAACTCCTCGTCGCCGGTCAGCGCCATCAGCTCCTCGTAGTCCTCGCCAAAGATCTCCGGCAGCCATTCAGGGGAGACCACGTTGGCGAGGTTCATCTGCTCGTTGCGGATCACCCGCTGCGGCGTGTAGCCGTACAGCCTGTCCTGGGGGGTGAAGAACCAGGCCCGGATGACCTCGTCCAGCGCCTGCCGCTCGACTTCCGGAGTAGTGCCCTTGAGCTGCGCCAGCTGGTCCGCGCACACGTCCCGCAGGTGCTTGACCAGGTCGCCGTAGAGGGTTGCTTCAGCGATACACGAGCTCATGATGGCAATCGTCCCTCTCTAGTCTATGCCGACGGTTGTCCTACGAGGAGGTACGGCTAAATCCGATGCCGCTCATCGGATCGTTGTGACAGGTAAGAGCAAGAAGGCAGAGGTCAGAGATCAGAAGGCAAAGGTAAGAAGGCGGTCGGTTGAGCGCTGAAGCGTTCAAGGCGCCCATCGGCACGCTGCACGGATACTGAATTATACCCTCACACCCGTCCAAAGCCAAGCACGATCCTGCTGGAGCACGCGCCGCACCATGTCAAATCCCTCCGCTACGTCCACCAGCGACCACGCGGCCCAGCCGCCGGCCCTGGAGCGAGCCATCCTGGAGACCTTCGTTTACGCCGATATCTTCGACTACCCGCTGACCGCCGCCGAGGTCGCGCGCTACGTGGCGGTGCCGGCCACCGCGGCCCAGGTGGAGGCGACTTTGGCCGACCTAACGGCCCAGGGACGCCTGGTCAGCCGGAACGGCTGCTACGCGCTGGCCGGCCGGGACGCCCTCTTTGCCATCCGCGAGCGTCGCGAGCGGGTGGCCCGACGCAAATGGCGCGCAGCCCGGCGCTACGTCTCCTGGCTGGCGGCGCTGCCCTTCGTGCGCATGGTGGGAGTCACCGGCACCCTGGCCATGGACAACGTGGAGGAGAAGGACGACATTGACGTTTTCATCGTGACCGCGCCCGGGCGGCTGTGGCTCACCCGGCTGCTGGCCATCGGCGTCGTGCGGCTGGCCGCGCTGGCCGGCGACGAGCTGTGTCCCAACTACCTGGTGACGGAGCGCAACCTGTGCTTCGGCCCCCATACGGTGTACGGCGCGCGCGAGGTGGCGCAAATGGTGCCCGTCTACGGGCCAGAGGTCTACGCAGCCATCCGCCAGAAGAACGGCTGGGTGGACGGCTTCCTGCCTCAGGCCGGAGACCCGCCGAACGCGCTCCACCAGCACACCGCCGACGGTGCGGCCTACATCCGGCCCGGCGTGCTGAGCCGTGCGGCCAAGGGCTTGGGGGAGCTGCTCCTGCGCGGCTTCGTCGGCGAGGCGCTGGAGCGGTGGGAGATGGAACGCAAGGTGACCCGCTTTCAACAGCGGGCCCAGACCAGCGGGGGCAGCGTGGCCTTCTCTGCCGACGCCTGCAAGGGCCACTTCGACCGTCACGACCAGGCCATCTTGGCGCTGTTTAACGAGCGACTGGAGCGCTATGGGCTGTCGTAGCGCACCCGCCGCCGCACCTGCCACGCCAGCAGCGCCCACAGCGTCCACTCGGAGGCCAACGCTACTGCTGCTGCTCCCAGCGCACCCCACCGGGGGATCGCCCACAGGTTGAGGACTAGGTTGAGCAGGGCCACGGCCGCCATCGCGCGGGTCACGGCCCGCTGCTGGCCGGCCGCGTACAGCAGGTGACCGCTGAGCAGGTAGAGGAAGGTGGCGGGCAGAGCCCACACCAACACCAAGAACACCGCTCGCGCCGGCGCGTAGGCCGAGGGGTCGCCGTAGAATAGGGCGATCAGCCAGCCGCTGGCCAGGGCCGCAGCCAAGGCCAGAGCCACGCTGCCGACGGCCATTGCCCGCCGCGCCTGTGGCACCAGTCGCTCCAGCCCTCGGCGGTCGGCCTGCCACAGCCGCGACAGCTCGGGGAACAGGGCGTCCAGCAGGCTGCCGGGGATCAGCCCCATGGCCTCCCATAGGCGGTAGCCGGCGCTGTACCAGCCGGCCGTCGCCGCGCCCCGCCACCACCCCAGCAGCACCACGTCCACCCGCATGTAGACCATCGCGATGATCCCGGTCAGCGCGAAGGGATAGGCTTCTGCCAGCGCGCTGCGCCAGGCGGCCGGGCTGAGCCGCCGCTGCGGCAGCGCGCGCCAGCGGGCCAGCACCCCGGCCAAGGTCAGCGCGCCCACCAGGCTGGCCAGGGCCGATCCCACCAACACCCCGCCCACGCCCTGGCCCAGGCGCAGGGCTACGGCCGACGCCACCAAAGCCAGGGTGCGGGAGAGGGCAGCGGCCGCGCTGCTGATCTCCATCCGTCCGCGGCCGACGATCAACGCCGCCATGGCGCCCATGGCAGCCTCCGGCCACAGCGCCAGGCCGCCCAGCAGCAACAGGGGGCCAATCTCCTGGCCGAGCCGGCCGTCCATCGCCGAGGCCACGGCCGCCGCCGAGGCCAGGGCCAGCCAGCCGGCCGTGGCCAGGGCCAGCTTCAGCCAGAACACGTCGCTGAACAGGCGCTGCTGGGCGGCTCGGTCGAAGGTCTGCGCCGTCTGCCGCGTCAGGTAGATGTTCAGCCCTAGGTCGGCCACAGCGCCCGCCACCCCCACCACTGCCACCGTCAGCGCGTACTGTCCGAGACCCTGGGGGCCAACTGCGCGCGCCACCAGCGCCGTGATAGCCAGCGCCATGCCGCGCGCCCAGGCCTGAGCAGCCAGCCGAGCCAGCGCGTTGCGCCCCACCCGCCGGGCTGCCCCCCGGTGGACGGCCTGCCCGGCGCTCACCGCTGCACCTCCTGCCACAGCCGCAGGAAGTCCAGCGCGTCGGCCATCTCTTGGTCGGTCCAGCGACGGCCCGCCGCGCGCCAGACGTGCAGGGTCTGCCGCACGCCGTCGCTCTCGGCGATCAACGGGTCGGGCCCTGAGACCGCTGCGAACCCCGCCCCAAGCTGCTCTTCGATCAGCGCCGGCGGCACGAAACTGCGGCTGACCACGGTCCAGGCGTCGCTCTGCGGAAAGCCCCACAGGCGATACTGACCCCAGCTGGTGGCCGCCGGCCGGCCGCTGTAGTAGGCCAGCTGGCCGGCGGCGCTGTAGTCCACGGAGAAGAGGGGCGTCGGCTCGCCGGCCAGCGCAGCGCCCAGGTCGCGCCAGCCGGCGCTGTCCCGCCGCACATCACCCACCCCGCTGCTGCGCAGTGCAGCCAGAGGGTGCTCGGCCCGGCCGGCCAAGCGTAGCACAGTGCCGGCGCCGTAGAGGGCGGTGGCGAGCACCAGGGCCGTCGCGGCGACGACGGCCGGTCGGCGAAGAGGGGGGGAAGGGTCGGCCAGCCGCCGCGCGGCCAGGATCAACAGCAGCAGGGCGCCGGGCAACAGGCTGCGCGGGCTGTCGGCCGGGCTGAGCAGGACCGGCAGCGCCAGCGCCACCCCCAGCCAGAGCAGGGAGCGGTCCACAGCCGAGCGCGGCCGTCCCAGCCCGAGGAGCGTCGCCAGGACCACCGGCCAGGTCAGGTACATCCAGGCATGTCGCGCGTTCCGCAGGGGGTCGAGGCCGCCGCCAACGCCGCCCACGGCGTGGCTGAGCTGCCAGCGCAGGGAGGCCCAGCCGTGCCCCGCGTTCCAGATCAACACCGGCAGCAGGCCCAACAGCCCCAGGCCTGCGGCTGCCCAGGCGCGGCGGCTGCGCAGCAAGGGCCGGTGGTAGCGCAGCACCAGCGCCAACAGCACGGCCGCGTACAGGTACGCGATGTACTTGGTGTTGAACAGCAGCGCCAGGCTCCCTCCGAAAGCCAGGGCCGTCGGCCAAGAGGGCTCCGGCTGTTGCTCAGCCATGCGCCAGAAGAGCCCCAGGTTGAGCAGCAACAAGAACAGCAGCAGCGCGTCAGGGTAGACGAAGCGGCCGACGATCAGCAGGGGCGCGGCGGTCGCTGCCAGGGCCGCCGCCAGCAGCCCTGCCCTGCGCCGTCGGCCCGCGGCGTCGTTCCCCCAGCTGGCCAGGTCGAAGGCCAGCGCGGCTAGGCCGGCCCCTAGCGCGGCGTTCAGCCAACGGATGCCCACCTCGCCCTGGCCGCCCAGGGCCGTGCTCAACCGGATCAGCCAGGCCACGCCGGCGGGGTGGTCGTAGTAGGCCAGGGCCGGCCGCTGCGACCACAGCCAGTAGTAGGCCTCGTCGCCGATGAGGGGCATCCGGCCCAGCGCAACGAAGCGCAGCCCCGCCGCCAGGGCGAGGAGGCCCGCCAGGGCAAGGACATCGAGCAGCGAAAAGGGCTGGCGGCGCATGGGCTAGCGGCTGACGAGGACGCGGTAGCGCACCTGCGTCTGGGGCGGCGAGAGCTCCAGGTCCACGCCGGCCCAGGAGAGGGTGTAGACACCGATGGGGTAGTACTGGTTGTAGCGCTCCCGGCCGTAGTAGCGGTGGGTGGGCTCCTCGGTCAGCACGCAGAAGCGCACGGAGCGGTCCTCGGCCACCACGCAACCCTCGGCGGCCACCGTCGGCTGCCACTTGCGGAACTCCCGCCCCTCCACGGCAAAGCCCGGCTCCTGGTAGCGGGTGAAGAAGCGGGCGCCCTGCTCGTTCATCACGTAGGCGTGGCGCCACGGCCGTTGCACGCCGGAGAAGTCGGCCGCGATGTCCACGGCGCCGGCCGCTGCGTCCACGGTGTAGGTGACGACCACGCCACCGATGGGAGCCACCGGCTCGTACTTGCGGCGCAGGAAGCCGGAGGGGGTGTCCTGGGTGTCCAGCAGGTAGCGCTTCACCAGGACGTTGCCCTGCTGCTCCACGCTGGCGGCGCGCGACAGGAACTGGCCGCCGTCCTCCGTCACCACCAGGGGCAAGCCAAAGCCGAACCCCTCCTCGATGCGCTCCCGGCCGTCCACCACCAGCACCAATCCTTTCTGCAGCCGCGCCACCTTGCCGATGTGGGGCTGGGTGGAGGCGTAGAGGCGCACGGCCAGCCGGCCGTCGGGCGAGAGGGGCAGGGTAATGGGCGGCGGCTTGGGGCGCAGCCAGTCGTCGAGGAAGAGCCGCAGGTAGGGCTCCCGGCTCTCCTTGAGCACGGCCCACAGGAGCACCAAGGCCAGCAGCGCCCGCAGCAGCCAGCGCAAGGCGGTCACCGCGCCCTCCCTGTGCGCTGCGGGTCGGCGTGGAAGGTGGGCCAGGCCGCGCGGCCCAGCAGCCCCACGTCCCGCAACAGGTGGATGCCGTTCACGGCGCCCACGGCGATGTCGGCCCGGCCATCGCCCTCCAGGTCTCCCACCCAGGGCGAGGAGAAGACGGCGGCGCCCAGGGCGTAAGGGAAGCCGGGCAGGGGCCGACCCTGGGCAGTCCAGCCGTACAGCCGGCCGTCCTTTGAGCCCACCACGATGTCCAGCCGGTCGTCGCCGTCCAGGTCCACCAGGGCTGCGGAGGAGATGATCTGGTCCTCCACGGCCACGGGCCAGCCGGGCAGCGGCCGGCCGGCGTCGTCCCACACGTACATGCGGCCGTCCCACGAGCCGACGACGATCTCCAGCCGGCCGTCGCCGGTCAGGTCGGCCACGGCCGGGGAGGCCTCCACGGAGTAGACGTTGCCGCCGGGGGGGTGGGGCGTGGGGGTGGGGCCGGGCTTGGGGCCCAGGGTGCGCACGGGGAAGCCGGCCCGCGGGCGTCCCTCGGCGTCCACCACGTGCACCCAGCCGGCGTCGTCCCCCACCACGATCCACCAACGGCCGTCGCGGTCGAACTGGGCCAGGGCCGGCGACGAGTCGGAGTCCATGCGGAGCTCGATGGGGAAGCCGGGCCGCAGGCTGCCG
This sequence comes from Caldilineales bacterium, assembly GCA_025055015.1. Lineage (GTDB taxonomy): Bacteria > Chloroflexota > Anaerolineae > JAAEKA01 > JAAEKA01 > JANWYQ01. The sequence goes on along the minus strand of JANWYQ010000208.1, from coordinate 10,604 downwards.
TCCTCGTTCCACGCGTAGAGTCGGCCCTGGGAGGGGTCCCCCCGGGTCAGCGTCGCCACGGCCAGCAGCCCAGGCGCGTAGGCTGCCGTCGAGTCGGCCCAGCCGGCCATGGGCTGGGGCCAGCCGGCCAGCGGCCGGCCCAGGCGGTCGAAGAGGTACATGCGCTCCAGCCCGCCCACGGCGATGCGCGGGCCGTCCGGCCCTCCCTCCAACACGGTGGGAGAGGCCCACAGCTCTGCGCCTAGGTCCACCGGGAAGCCGGCGGCGTCGCGGCCGTCGGCGTGCCAGGCGTGCAGCCGGCCGGCCTCGCTGGTAACCAGGATCTCGGGCACACCGTCGCCGTCCAGGTCGGCCAAGGCGGGGGAGGCGAAGAAGCCGCGCGGGCTGTGCTTGGGCCAGCCGGGCCGGTCCCGCAGCTCCCCGTCCAGCAGGTAGAAGTAGCCGTCCCACGCGCCCACGGCTACCTCCCGCGCGCCGTCCCCGTCGAAGTCGTAGGCAACCGGCGAGGAGATCACCGACCGCGCGGTGGGGCGGAAGAGGTGGTTTGGGGCCAGGGCCTGGGGCAGACGGGGACCCCCGGCGCACCCGACTAGCGTCAGCAGGAGCACGAGGGCCGGCAAGCCTCGCCTGAAGCCGGCCAGCCGAGGGGGCGAGCCGCAGGGACGCCACGGAACCGGAACGGTCATGGGGACCTTGGCTTGTCGGCCATCACCAGGGGGAAGTCGAAGAGGTCGTTCCCGCGCAGGCGGGCGACGGCCTGGTGCAATCGCCAGCGGGGCCCGCGGTAGATCTCCACCCACTGGGCCGTCAGCCCCGCCGCCGCAAGGGCCTCGTCCAGCTCGCGGCGGCCGAGGTGGCGGTCGCCGTGGCCGGTGCCGCGCCGTGGCCGCTCGGCGATGGGGGTGTCCAGCACCATGAGCAGGCCGCCCGGCTGCAGGGCTGCGGCTGCGGCGCGCAGAGTGCCCACCAGGTCCGAGGCGTAGTGCAGGCTGGCGTTGAAGAGCACCAGGCTCAGCGCGCCCCGGCGCAGGGGCGGCCGCTCCAGGTCCCCCTGCACGGCCAGGAAGGGCGCCACGGCCTGATAGGCGCGGGCCGCGGCCAGGCCGAAGGCGTTGTCCACGCTGGCGTCCACGGCCACCACCCGGTAGCCGGCCTGCGCCAGGCGATAGCTGAGCCAGCCGACGCCCGCGCCTAGGTCGGCCACGGGCCCGGCCTCCGGCGGGGGGCCGGCGGTGATCAGCCGGCCGCGCACGATCTGCCACGTCTCCCGGCGCAAGGGCCAGTAGAGGGGGAAAGGAGACGGCGGCTCCTTCTCCGGCAGCCCCAGCAGGTCGGCCTCGCTCAGAGGCTGCCACCCCTCGGCCAGCCGGCGCCGGCGGTACTCGTCGGCGAAGGCGTCCAGCCGCCGGCGCACCTCGGCCGTGGCCAGGCGGGGGATCTGGTCCACCACGGGGTAGTCCAGGCCGCACGTCGGGCAGGCCAGCCGGTCCGTCGCCTCCAGGCGCAGCGGACCCCGGCACTCAGGGCACCCCAACACGTCAAGCCAGCAGCTCAGGTCTTGCATGGCGCAGAGAAGGACGACGCTGCCTACGGCCGGCGGCGCAGCACGATCAGGAAGTGGTCGCCTAGGCTGTGGAAGGGCCGGCGGCCGCGCAGGCGGGGCTCGGCGCGAGCCAGGCGTTGCATCAGGGACGGAAACCGCTGCCACAGGTGGGCGAGGTTGGGCGGGGGCAGGAGCAGGGGAAGCGCCGCCACCTCCTGCACGGCGAAGGCCTCGGCGAAGGGGCGAGCGAACTCGCCGGGGGTGTAGAAACGGGTGGGCACGGGCAGCGCGCCCTCTGGAGCTGCCAGGTTGGCCGCTCCCCCGGTCGCCGCCGTGTGGAGTCGCCGCAGCGCCTGCCGGGGCCGTAGGTGCAGCAGCCCCCAGCCGATCTCCCAGGCGCACCAGCGGCCCATGACCGTGGCCACCAGGGCCGCGGCGGGGCGCAGCAGCCGAGCCAGGGCCGCAGCCACCGGCTCCAGGCGGGGCTCGCCGTTCAGGGGACCGAAGTTGGAGTAGGCGCCGTCGAACGCAGCCGGGCCATAGGCGTCCAGCAGCTCGCCCAGGCGGCCGGCGGGCAGCACGTGCCACCGGATGTCGGCGACCCCGGCTGCAGCGGCCTTGGCCTGGGCCTGCTGCACCATGGCCGGGGAGATGTCGGTGGCGACGATGCCAAAGCCGGCCTGCCGCAGCGTCAGCGCGTCCTGGCCGGTGCCGCAGCCGATCTCCAGCAGGCGGCCGCCGGGCGGGAAACAGCGCTGCATCGCGGCCAACGCCTCGGCCCGCATCCAGGCCATGCTGGCGTTGGAGCCGTATTGGGCATCGTAGGTGGCGGCCGCGCGGTCAAAGGCGGTCGCCACCGTCTGGACGTGTTGTTGATAGGAGGAGCTCACGAACGCCGAACTGTCCTGACAATCGCCGCCCGCCGACGTGGGCTCTTAAGCCGGCCAGGTGGACACCGGCGCAAACCGCATGACGGCTCGAGTCTGGCGGGGATTTTCGTTAACCTGGTGCGGCCGACGGCACGCGCAGCGTCTGTCGTGAAAAATCGCCTCGTCCTGCGGCGGCGACTTTTGACGATCAGGAAGTTAGTCCAACCTTTCCGCTGAGACGTAGGGCTGGCTTTGGCAGGCCGCCCCGGTGACGAATAGCCGGGCTACAAGATAGCGCCGGGCGCCCTGAGGGCGCCCGGCGCTGTGGCGCACCGGTCAGCCCCCTGGAGGGGGCGCTGTTTTGGAGCCGGGCGACTTGAGCGCCCGGCGGTCTCCGGCAGCACCCGCCCCGGTGGGTGGGGATGGTATGCTGGGTTTATTTGTTACGTTCCCACGGTCGCTCTGCGGCGTTCGGGCGGCTAGCCGTGGCCTTCGCACCAGGACAAAAGGCTAGTGCACCGGCTGATGGCGCAGGACCTCCACCACCCCGCGGGTGACCAGGCGGCTGGCTTCCCAGCGCAGGCGGCGGGGCAGCGGCGCCGGCAGCTCGCCGTGGCGGGCCTTCTCCAGCCGCCACTCCTGCTGCATCCAACGCTGCACCCAGCGGTAGAAGCGGGTGGAGTACTCCCGCTGGAAGAGCAGCTTGTTCTCGGTGGTGTAGTCCCAGTTGGGGTCGCTGAGGAGGAGCTGGTGCTGCACTTCCTCGTAGAACTCGGTGCCGGGCAAGGGGTAGGCCACGGTGGAGCTCCAGGTGTCGGGCCGCGTCTCCTTGAGCAGCGCAGCGGTCATCTGGATGTCCTCCCACTTCTCGCCGGGATAGCCCAGCATGATGAAGAAGTAGCTCTCGATGTTGTACTTGCGGCACAGGTCCACAGCGCGACGGATCTGGTCCACCTTGGTGCCCTTACGCATGGCGTCCAGCACCTTCTGCGAGCCGGACTCGGCGCCGAAGGCGATGCGCTTGCAGCCGGCGTCCTTCAGCGTGCGGATCAGGTCCTCGTCCATCAGGTCCACGCGGGAGAGGCACTCGAAGGGGATCACCGCATCGCGGGCCAGGACCGCGTCACGCCAACGCTTGGTCCACCGCCGGTTGATGCCCATCACGTCGTCCACGATGCGCAGCTGGTCGGGCCGGTAGCGCTGCTTGATCAGCAGCATCTCGTCGGCCACGTTCTCCGGCGAGCGGGCGCGGAAGAGGCGGCCGAAGACAGCCTTCTGGCACCATTTGCAGCCGTAGGGGCAGCCGCGGGTGGCGATCAACGACAGGGAGAAGATGCCGTGGTGAGAAACCCATGCGCGGCGGTAGGCCTCGATGTCAATCAGGTCGCGCGCGGGCATGGGGATGCTGTCCAGGTCGTTGGAGAGCTCAGCCGGCGGCGTGGTCACCACCTGGCCATCCTCGGCCACGAAGGCGATGCCGCGCACGTTGCCCAGGCGGGGGTCCACCCCCTTGCCGTGGGACTCCAGCAGGATGGGCAGCAGGTTGAGCAGGGTGTGCTCCCCCTCGCTCATCACCACCACGTCCACCGGCTGGCGCCGGCCCTCGTCGTCGTAGAGGTAGGAGGCGGGCCGGCCGGTGGGGTCGGCGCCGCCGATGATCACGGTGGCGCCGTACTCCTTGGCGATCTTGGCCAGGCGCAGGCCCGCTGCGCGCACGGTGACCAGCACGCTAATGCCCACGACGGTCGGCTTCTCCTGCTCCAGCGCCGCGCGAAACTCGTGGTCGCCGGAGCGGAACATGCTGTCGAAGATGGAGACCTTGTAGCCTGCCTCGCGCGCCATGGAGGCCAGGTAGAGCAGGCCCAGGGGGAAGTAGGGGGTCATCAGCTTGGACTCGGTGGGGTCCTCGTGGAGGAAGAGGGGGTTGACCAGCATGATGTCGGTGGACATACGGACACCTCACAAACACATCGGGGTGTAGCCGAGATTGAGACGGGAACCGGGGGTCAGATCACTTGAAATAACGCACGGAGCCCACCGAAAGGTTTTTTTCGTCGCGGCGAGTTTTGGCCTGGCAGCCTTTCGCCCTTGCTCCATCGAGGACGGCGACGGAGGCAAGCCGCTTAGATTCTACACGGGAACAAGGAGCGCGCAAATCGGCAGCGGAGGGAGTTGACAGCGGAGGCCGCTTGGACGTGGGCTGGCGTTGGCGGCGCCGGCGCAGAGGTGTGGTACAATAGCGGCGCCAGCGGCGTGCGCCTGCGCCGGTTCGCACGGGGGCGTGCGAGCTCCGCCTTGGTGGTGCGGGAGAGTTCGCACGTGGGCGTGCGAACTCCGCTCTGGCGGCGAAGGGGGTTCGCACGTGGGCGTGCGAACTCCGCGATGATTGGTCTTCGCTTTTTCCTTGGCATGGACACGGTTCCTCCTCTGCTCTCCACCGACCCCGTCGGGCCCTCGGCGCAGACCAAGGTTCTGCAACGGCTGACCCACGCGGCGTTCCTGCTCTTTCTGTTCCTGGCGCTGGGCACCCACTCCGGCCTGTGGCGCACCGGACCCTTCACGTGGGCGCCGCTGCTGCGCCTGCCGGCGGTGTTGCCGGTCGGCGGGCTGCTGGCCGACCAGGAGACAGCGGTGCAGATCGGGCTGCTGAGCTTGGCGCCGGTGATCTGGGTGGCGGGATGGGGGCTCATGGAGGCGGCGAGGTGGCGGGAGCGGGGGAGAAACGGAGGAGCTGGGGGAACGCGGCTGTGGCGGCACACAACGTGGCCCCTGGCGGGGCTGTCGGCGCTGAGCATAGCGAGCCTGCTGGCTGCGCCCGACCAACGCCTGGCCTTGTTCCTGCCGTCGCTGGCTGCGGTCTGGCTGGTGTTCCTGTTCGTGGCGCGGGAACAGCCGCCAACGGCGCCGGTGCTGGCCGGCGTGGTCGTGCTGCAGAGCGCCGTGGCGCTGGGGCAGGTGCTCCTCCAGCGGGACCTCGGGCTGAGCGCGCTGGGCGAGCTCTCCCTCGACCCTGCGCAGCGCGGGGTGGTGGTGCTGTGGGCCGATAGCCAGCGCTGGCTGCGCGGCTACGGCCTCACCAACCATCCCAACATGCTGGGCGCGCTGCTGGCGGTGTTGATCTTGCTGCTGCTGAACGAGCTGCCCCGAGCGGCGGGCTGGCGCAGGCGGCTGCTGGCCGCGGCCGTGGGCGTGGGCACGCTGGGCGTGTGGGCCTCGGCCTCCCGGGCAGCGTGGCTGGCGTTGGCGGCCGGCGCTGCGCTGTGGGGAATCAGCCAATGGCAGCTTCGCCGGCGCGCGCCGGCGCGGGCATCCGCCGAGCTGGGAGGGTCGGCGAGGGGGCCGTGGCGGCGAGGGGCGTTGGCGCTGGCTGTCGTGGCCGGCGTGGCGGCGCTAGCCGCGGCGCTGGGCCCGCTGTTGGCTGCGCGCCTTCTCGACTTGGGCAGCGAGATCGAGGCGCGTTCGCTCAACGAGCGCCAGCGGGACCTGGCCCTGGCGCTGCACCTGTTCCGCCTCCATCCGCTGACCGGGGTGGGCTTGGGCCGCTACCTGGCCGAGGCGCGCAGCGTGATCCCCCAGGCTCGGGTAGTGCACAACGTGCCGATGCTGGTGGCAGCGGAGCTGGGCCTGGCCGGCCTGGCCTTGTGGGCGTGGTTGACGCTGGCGCCGCTGGCGGCTGCCGCAGTGGCTTGGCGCAGGGGGCGGTTCGCCTCAGCAGCGGCGGCCGCGCCGTGGCTGGCCGTGGTGGTGCTGGGCATGTTCCAGAGCGTGCCCTGGATCACCAGCAGTTGGCGCACTGCCATCCTGATGGGGCTGGTGATGGCCGCGTGGTCCCTGGCCTTGGAGAAGGAGACGAGGCCATGAGCACGACGGGCAGCGCAACGGTGCCCTCTCGCGCGGCCGTGGCCCGGGGACTGGCCCGAGCCACCTACCTCTCCTTCGGCCTGTTTGCGGTGCTCTCCCTCTCAATCCCCTCCTGGCGCGTCGGCCCCTTCACGTGGTGGCCGGTGCTCCGGCTGCAGGAATTCGCCGGCGAGCCGGCCCAGATAGGGATCCTCAGCCTGTTACCCGGCCTCTTCCTGCTGTGCTGGATAGGCTGGCGTTGGCTGGAGCAGCCCCGGCGGCCCTGGCTCTGGGGACGGCCGGCCGTGGTTCTGCCCTTGGCGGGCTTGGCCGTGCTGACCGCCGTCAGCTTGGGGCCTGCGCTTTTCACGCCTGCGGCGGTGCGGCCCGTCGTGAGCCTGGCCGTCGTCGGCGTCTTCTACCTGTTCTACGTCAACGAGCGGCCGCGCTTGACCCCGATCTTCGCGCCGGTGGTGTTGATCCAGGGAAGCGTGGCCGTGGCGCAGTTCCTGCTCCAGCGGGACCTGGGGCTAACAGCCCTGGGGGAGCGAACGCTGGGCCCCACCGTGCCCAAGACCAGCCTGATCGAGGTGGGCTCCACCTACTGGGTGCGCGGCTACGGCCTCGCTGCGCACCCCAACGTCCTGGCTACACTGCTGGCCGTGGGCCTGCTGATCGTGCTGGTGGAGCTCCACCAGGCGCGGCAGGCCGCCATCTCTCCGGGGCCGCGCTGGCAGCGGGTCGTCGTGGCCCCGGCCCTGGCCGCAGGGCTGGCGGGGCTGTTGGTGAGCTTCTCTCGGGCGGGGTGGCTGGCGTTTGCGGCCGGGCTGGCGGTGTGGACCCTGGCGGCTGCCAAGACCTGGTCCGCAGCGGAGCGAAGACAGGCCAGCGCAGGGCTGGCGGTCGGTTTGGCGATAGCAGCCGCCTTCGTCGTCCGCTACCGCGACCTGGTGGCCACCCGGCTGTGGCGCCTGAGCACGCCGCTGGAGGCTAAGTCCATCAACGAGCGGCTGCGGGACGCGCAGCTGGCCCTGGAGCTGATCAAGGCGCATCCCTGGCTGGGCGTGGGCCCGGGCAACTACGTGCCCACCGTGCGCGCCCTGGAGCCGGAGGCCATCGCAGTGCATAACATCCCCCTGCTGTTAGCAGCGGAGCTGGGGCTGCCGGCGCTGGGGCTGCTGGTGTGGCTGTGGGCTGCGCCTTTTGTGCGCCTCGAGCGCGGCGCGGGGGGTCGCGGCTTGGCCGTACGCCTGGTGCTCCTGCCGGCCGCTGCGCCGTGGGTGGCCATGATCGTGGAGAGCCTGTTCGACGTGGCCATGTGGTGGGGCGCTAGCTGGAAGACGGCCATGTTGGTCGGCCTGCTGGCCGCCCTGCAGAGCGTGGCCGAGCCGCCATCGGCTCACCGCCGCCCTACCCGATAGCAAGGAGGCAACATGTCCGGCCCATCGCCGCGCTACGTTGTGGTGCCCCGCACCTTGAGCTTCGTGTTCCACGGGGACCGGGTGCTGGTGCTCAAGCGGTCGCCGCACAAGCGGCTCTTTCCCGGCAAGGCCAACGGCGTCGGCGGGCACGTGGAGGCGGGCGAGGAGCTGTTCGCCTCGGCCCGGCGGGAGATCGAGGAGGAGACGGGGCTAGCGGTGGCCGACCTGCGCCTGGCCGGCGTGGTGCACGTGGACCCTGGCCTGGGCCAGACCGAGCCGCTGGCCGACGGCCGCCGGCCCGGCGTGGTGGTGTTCGTGTTCAATGCCGAGGCCGAGGACACGGCGGTGCAGCCCTCGCCGGACGGGGAGCTGCTGTGGGTGCCGCTGGCAGAGGTGGACCGCCTGGACTGGGTGGACGGCGACCCGCGGCTGGTGCGGGCGGCGGCGGCTGCGCGGGAGACGGGACAGGTGTTCTCGATGTACTTCGGATGAGCCCGAGGCCCGTGCTCGTTGACCTCTTCCCCCCAGGAGTTCCCTTGGAACAGGTCACCCTGCACGACGACTTCGGCCCGATCCACACCGTCGCCGGGCTCGACGTGGCCTGGGAGCCGACCGGCCAGACCGGCTGGGCAGCGGCGGCCGTGCTGCGCTTGTCCGACCTTAGCCTGGTGGAGGTAGCCGTGGCCCCTGCGCCGGCCGCGTTCCCCTACGTCCCCGGGCTGCTGGCCCTGAGGGAGCTGCCGGCCATGCGGGCAGCCCTGGAGCGGCTGCAGCAGCCGCCCGACCTCCTGCTCTGCGACGGCCACGGCTACGCCCATCCCCGGCGCTTCGGCCTAGCCTGCCACTTGGGCGTCGCCACCGGCCTGCCTACCATCGGCGTGGCCAAGAGCCGGCTGGTGGGCGAGCACGGGCCCTTGGGAGAGGAGCGGGGGGCGTGGCAGCCCCTGCGCGATGGGGGCGAGGTGATCGGCGCGGCCGTGCGCACCCAGGCCGGCGTCAAGCCGGTCTACGTCTCCACCGGCCATCGGGTGGGGCTGACAAGCTGCGTTGAGCTGGTGCTGCGCTGCGCGCCCCGCTATCGCCTGCCCGAGCCCCTACGGCAGGCCCATCAGGCGGCCACCTCTGCCTGTCGTCGAGCGACAGCCACCGGCTCGACAGCCTGACCGTCCGTGGGCGTGCGAGGGATCGGCCGCCGCGCCAGATGGGCGGGGATCACGTCGCGGCGGAAGACGTCCTCCTCCGTCTCGCGGCGGCGGATCAGGTGGGCCCGGTCGCCGGTCACCAGCACCGAGGCCGGCCGCGGCATGGCGTTGAAGTTGCTCATGGACACCTCCTGGTAGGAGCCGGTGTCCAGCAGCGCCAGCACGTCGCCCACCGCCACGTCGGGCACGGGCACGGCGGGCAACAGGCGGTCGCCGTAGCAGCTGCGGCCGACGATGTCCGCCTTGCCGGTCATGGGCGCGTCGCACTTGTTGGCGAACAGGTAGTGGTGCAGGTGGTGCTCGTAGCGGCCGCCGGTGAACCAGAACTCGGTGGTGTCCACGACGATCACGGTCCAGCGGATGGGGGTGGTGGTGCGCTTGATGGCCTTGACCGTGGTCAGGTGGATGCCCGTGTTGCCGTGCATGGACCGCCCCGGCTCCAGCTGTAGCGTCACCCCGCGGGGATCCACGCCGTGCTTGGGCAGCTCTCGGCGCAGGGTGGCGGTGACGGCTGCGGCGTAGTCCTCGATGGTGGGCGCCGGGTGGCGGTTGGGGTGGCCGGCGACCGTGTCCACCAGCCGCGCCATCACGGCGTAGCGGGGTCGCGAGCCGAACAGGCGCATCACCTTGGAGACGCTGTGCAGGGCCGCAAGCTGGAGCGGCTCGCCGTAGTTGGTCGCCGCGTTGAAGGGGTCGCGGGGGACGGCGAACCCGCCGCCGATGTCAATCTCCTGGGGCCGATAGCCGCCCAACGCCTGGCACACCCGGCCGATCTCCGCCGCGTAGGCCGCCATCTGCGCCTCCCAGTAGCGGGTGGAGCGATGGTGCCGGCCGTGGTGCTGGTGGAAGCCGACCAGCTCCACGTGGGGCGAATGCAGCAGCCGTGGGGCCACGGCCATCACCTGCTCGAAGGTCAGGCCCCCCTTGTAGGCGATGGCGGCGATGTCGGTGGGCGCCAGCCCCTCGGCCACGAAGTCGCTGTGGTCCACGAAGTTGGCCAACACCGGCTTGAGCCGCAGGCGCACGTAGGCCGTGCGGCCCAGCTCGGCCGCAGCGCGCTCGATGACGTCCACCTCCTCGAGGCTGTCAATGGTCAGCCGCGCGCCGACCTGGATGCTGCGGCGAATGTGGTCCTCGTCCTTGGGCACGCCGTTGACCGAGATCCACTGCGGCGGGCAGCCGGCCTCCAGCGCCATCGTTAGCTCGCCGGACGAGTAGACATCGCAGCCGCACCCGGCGTCGGCCAGGATGCGCTGAATGGCGGCTATCCAGTTGGCCTTGGCCGCCGGCATCACCACCACGGGGCCGTCGGGCCAGCCGGCCTGAAACGCGGTCTGAAACCGCCGCACGTTGCGCCGCAGCTGGTCCTCCGAGAAGACGAAGAGCGGCGAGCCGAACTCCCGCAGCAGGTCGAGGGCGGCGCACTCCTCGACATACAGCGTCCCCTCGCGCACCGACAGACAGTCGTCAAGGCGTTTGACAGACATGGTGCCTCCTAATCCCCACAGGGAACAACGCCCGAGAGGTCTAGCCAAAGAGGGCGAGCGTTGCAGGAGCCTAGACCTCGAGGGCAGCCTCGGTTCTGAGGCCATTCTAGCACGGACGCGACCCACGGTCAACGCCGCGGCCGTCATTTTGGGTAGAAAATCCCCTTGACGGCCGACCGGTTTTGTACGCAAGATATTCCAAGCGCCTTGCCAATCGCCCCGAATAGGTAGAAAGTCTTCTT
>JANWYQ010000001.1 GCA_025055015.1 Caldilineales bacterium | reverse complement strand
GGTCCTCGTAGCCGAACCACATGGTCGAGGCCGAGCCGTAGATGACGCCGGGCTGCGCGCCGTTGATGAAGGTGTCCGCCGTGACGTTAAAGCGCCGCGAGCGGTTGATGGGGGCGAAGCTAGGCAGCCTCACGGCGAAGGTCTCGCCGCCCTCGTCGCCGTTGAACACCCGGTACAGGATGCCGATCTGAGACGGCGACTTACCGGCCGGATGTGCAGTCACCAGGCTGTCCACGTCGCCCAGGCCAGGCACCGTGAAGTCGTTGTCGCCCACCGTGTACGCGGGGTACACCGCATCGTACACGTGGTAGTTGCCCAACAGCGCGTTGGCCGGCGAGGTGTCCCACAGGTCACCGGTGAAGTAGGCGTCGAACGCAAACACCTGGAAGTTGAAGGCGTAGTCGTTGTCCGGCACCACCACCGGGATCACCATGGTGTCGCTGTTGAGGGTGGTGTCGAGGAAGAACTGGGCCGTGGCCGTGCCCGTGGCCAGGTTCACCAGCACGCTGACGGCGCGCGGGTCGGCGGTGCCGCTCAGGGTGCTGTTAAAGGCTACGTAGTCGTCGTCGCCGTCCTGATCAATGTCAATCCAGACGTCGTATTCGACGTTGATCGGGTGCGAGCGGCGGCCCCAGGTGCTGATGGCGAACAGCAGCAGGTTGCTGGTCGCATTCCACGGGATGAGATCGGCGCCCACATGCTTCAGGTCCGCCGGCGAGACGTCCCAAGCCGTGGGCGGCACCTCGATGCGCGGGCTGACATCGAACAGCGGATAGGCTTCCACCTCGGCCACCACCGGCGAGGAGTTCAGAATGGGCACCACGAAGTTGATGGCGCCGCTCTGAACCGGCGGTTTCACCATGACGTCCGCCGCCTTCTTGGGCAGCAGGTGCCACGGCAGGTGGATAGTCTCACCGTCGTCCGCGGTCAGGGTGATAAAGCCATCGTACTCGATGCCGGTCAGCAGCGCGCCGTTAGCGAAGGTGCTGCCGTTGGAGAAGGGCCAGTTCTTCAGCGCCGTCGGGTTGGCGATGGTCAGGGTCACGTCGAAGGTGCCCTTGCCGCCCGCCGGCACGGTAAGGGTGTTGGTGCTCAGCGACACGGCCACCCCTGCGCCGACGTCGTTGGCGTAGCGGAAGTCGGCAGTGATGGTATAGGTCTTAGACGCAGCCGTCTTGGTGGCCGCAGCCGTGTTGATCACCTCCACCCGCTTGGTCATGCTCCACGGGCCGGTGACGGTGTGGTAGCCGAAGGAGAGGGCCACGTCGCGGTCCGCCGGCACCCAGGCGATGGTCTCGGCGTTGATGGCCTTGGCCACGTCCACCCGGCCGGCGCCCTGGCGGGTGATGGGGTTCAGCGTGCCGCCGGGGACGTCCTGCCACGTGTCCTTGAGCGCGTTGTTCATCAGCAGCGCCTTGACCACGTGCGGGGGCAGGGAGCCGGAGCCGCCGGCCGCCTGCAGCAGCAGCGCCGCCGAGCCGGCCACCATGGGCGCCGCGCCGGAGGTACCGCCGAAGGGGCTGTAGCCCTGGTTGCCGGAGCTGGCCGACACCGACGCACCGGGCGCGCCGATGTTGGGCTTCACGTAGCTCAGGTCGAAGGCCGGGCCGCGGGAGCTGGAGCCTACAATCACGTCCAGCAGCGGGATGGTGATGCTGGGGTCGTTGGGGTCAATGCTGACGTTGGCGCCGGCCACCTTCAGCAGGTTGCCGTTGGCCTGGGAGATCATGAACGCCGGGATGGTGGGGTAGCCCTCGCCGCCCCAGCCGCCCTCGAAGGGGTCGCCGGGCGCGATCAGGGCGATGATGACCATGGACGCGCCGGCTGCCTGCGCTCGCAGCACCTTGGAGGTGAAGGTGCAGCCGCCGCGGTCAATCAGCGCCACCTTGCCGGTCATGTTGGCTGTGAAGGGCACGCAGCCGTTGAGGTTGGTGCCGTCGCCGTTGCCGTAGATAATGTCGCCGGTGATGGCCTTGGTCGGGAAGGCGGACCAGGGCTGCCACACCGCGTCAATGATCCGCACCGGCGGCGGCGCGTTGCGGCGAATGCGGTAGAGCACCGCCGACGGCACCGTGGTCTGCGCCACGCTGATCACCGGCCGAGACGAGGACGGCGAGCCGGTGATGTAGGGCACGTTGCCGCTGTTGCCCGCCGACGCCACCACCACGCTGCCCAGGCCCGACAAAACGGCCACCATGCGCGAGTCCAGGCTGCGCGGCTGGCCGTACACAGCGCCCAACGAGAGGTTCACCACATCGGCGCGATCGTCGAAGGAGAAGTCGCCGTTGGGGTCGGCCGCCCACTCGTAGGCCTGCATCAGCGCCAGGCCGCTGCAGAGGCTCGACACGCTGGAGCACACCTTGAGGGCGTAGAACTGGACGCCTGGGGCGACGCCGGGGCCCAGCCGCGGCGTGCGGACGCCGCCGATGATGCTGGCCACGTGGGTGCCGTGGCCGTCCACGCCGCCGGCCTCATCGTCCATGGGGTTGGGATCGGGCTGCTCGGGCGTGTTCGGCCAGTTGCTGCCCACGAAGTCGTAGCCGCCGATCACTTTCGCCGTGGGGAAGAGCCGAGGGTCGGCCGGTTGCGATGCCTCGGCGATAGCCTGCAGGGTGTCGGCCAACCGACCGGAGCCACCCAGGTGCTCGTGAGTGTAGTCAATGCCGGAGTCGATCACGGCCACCCGAATGCCGGTGCCGTCGTAGCCCATGTTCTGCACGGCCGCCGCGCCGATCCACGGCACGGTCTCGTTCAGGTCCAGCTCGTAGTCGGTCAACGGCGCTACGCTGACCACGCCGGGGATCTTGTACAGCTCCACGGCGCGGTGGGCGGCGATCTCGATGGCCAGACCGTTGCCCAGTTTGACGAAGTTGGCCAACACCTTGCCGCCCAGGCTCTGAACCTGCTTGGCCACTGCGGCCTGCTTCTCGTTCAGCAGTTTCAGGTGGTTGTCCACCGTGGCCTTGTCGTAGGCCAAGCCCTTTTCCTGGGCGTCGAGCCACAGCTTGGCCAGGGGCGGGTCAGCCAGTTCCACGGTGTAGCGCCGCACCTCTGTTGCGCGCGCCTTGCTGGGAAGCTGGCGGACGCTGAAGGTGGCGCCGTCCAGGTCCTCAGCCGAAACGGGCTGCAGACCGACCGGCGCTGTCCGGAAGGGTGGACGGTCGGCGGTCGTTTCGGCGCTCGCCGGCACCGCCAACATGGAGGCGATAAGCAGTACAGCGAGAACGATGCTGAGTTTGCGTCTCACGGCATTCCTCTCCTTGTAAAGTGAGCGAGTCTCGGTTGGGAGACGACAGCCTGGAGGATGAAAGGACCGCAGGATGGAGACAAGCGAACGGAGGCAAGCGAGTCGGAGAAGCTCACGGACGTAGACAGCGTCTTGCTGAGGCGTCCTCCTTTCCTGAGCAACGCAGCGGCTACGAGCCGTGACTCGCCAGAGCGCAACGAGAGGCTGGCGAGCGGGGAGACATCGGGGCAGATAACAGGCGAGGCATGAAAAATTATACCTACGCCCGAAGCTTTGTCAAAAGAAACGGCAACTTTAGCCGCTACGGGCTGCGCAGCCCAGGCCTCGCCGGGCGAGCCTCGACCCGCGGGAAGAACCATGTCCGCCCCCGCGGCCGCGGGTTGCCCACGGTTACGGTAACCGGGTCGGTGTACTCGCTCCATAGATCGTTGATCTGTAGCGCGGGTGGGTCCTCGTGAGCGGCAGTGAAGGTGCGCACGCGGAACGTGTAGACGCCATCGGCTAGATCGGTCACCGTGTACTCGGCTGCCAACTTGCTCTCTGTCGCGCCCAGCACGCGAAATTCCCCTCCTGCGGCGGCCATGCTGATCTCGTAGTACCCCTGGTCGAAGGCGTAGCGAATAGGCATCCACGTGAGACGCACGGTGTTGGCGCTGACCGCCGCCTGCAGGTTGGTGGGCGGCACGGTCTGGGTGCGTCGCCAGAAGGTATCAATTGCGTCAAGGCAGGCCGGGCCCGACGTGAACGCGTTGTAGTTCAGGTCTATGTCCAGCAGGCTGCTCAAGTTGCACAGCGCGTCGGGCACCGGGCCCGTCAGGCGATTGCTGGCCAGCCCCAGCTCCTGCAGCGCAGTCAGGTTGCCCAGCGCAGGCGGCAGGGCGCCGCTCAGGCGGTTGCGCGAGAGGTTGAGCAGGCGCACCGTCGCCAGGTTGCCCAGCGCAGCGGGGATCTCCCCTTCGAGTCGGTTCGTGTCGAGCCACAGCTCCTCTAGAGCGGGCAGCGCCGCCAACGCAGCAGGGATCGGGCCGCTGAGCTGGTTGCGCGAGAGGGCCAGTCGCCGAAGCTGTGCCAGGTTGCTCAAGGCGTCGGGAATGGGGCCGCTTAGCTGGTTGCTGCCCAAGCGCAGCTCCCGCAGGTCGCTCAGGCCGCCCAGGGCGCCAGGGATCGAGCCGCTCAGCTGGTTGCTGGAAAGGTTCAGGGTCTGCAGCTGAGCGAGGTTGCCCAGAGCGGCGGGGATCGGCCCGCTGAGCTGGTTGGCGTCCAGCGCCAGGGTGCGCAGCGCGGTGAGGTTGCCCAGGGAGGAGGGGATGGGCCCGCTGAGCTGGTTGTTGGAGAGGAGGAGAGACTCCAGGGCAGCCAGGGCGCCGAGGGTGCTCGGCAGGCTGCCGGTGAGGTCGTTGTTGGCCAGGTTGAGGCTCTGCAGGCGGCGCAGGTCGCCCAGCGAGGCGGGCAGGGGGCCGGACAGGTTGTTGTCCTGCAGCTGGAGACTCGCTACGTGGCCGTCGGCGCAAGTGACCCCGCGCCACGGCGTGGAGCAGGGGGTGTAGGTCTGCAGCCAGCCCAGCTTGCGGTCCCACTGGGGGCCGTTGGTGCTTTGGAAGAGGTCCACCAGCGCGCGGCACTCGGCCAGGGGGATCTCCTGCACCTCGGCGCAGTCAAAGGCCCAGGGCACCGAGGAGGAAGCAGTCGGCTGCTGCGGGGCCGTGGCGGCAGCCGTCCCCAAGGCGAGGCCGGCCAGCGCAGCGATCAGCCCTACGGCCAGGACCACAACGCGCAGGAAAGCTCTCATGACACGGTCCTTTCGTTCGTCGCAGGGTCTTGCTCAGCCCTGGTGGTGCAACAGGCGGCCACACGTGGGGCAGAAGACGCGCGATCCCCCTTCCTCAGCCGCCCGCACCTGTTGGATCACGCCAGTGGGCAGGGTCATGCCGCACCCTTGGCAGGTGTCGCGCAGCAGGAGAACCACGGCCCGCCCGCCCTTACGACTGCGCAGGGAGCGGTACAGTTCCCGGTCGGCGGGGGAAATGGCAGCCCAAAGCCCCTGCAGGCGGGCAGTGAGGCTCTGCAGCTCGGCGGTGCTGCGCTCGCGGTCCCGCGCCAGGGCTTCTTGCTGCGCCTGCCACGCCTCCTCCACAGCCTTCAGATGTGCGCGGGCCTGCTGGGCTGCGGCCTGGCACCGCTCGGTCTCCACCATCGCTTCCAGCACCTGGTCCTCCACCGCCGCGCGGTGGCGGCGCAGGGACGCTACGTGGGCCTCCATGTTGGCCAGCTCCTTGGGGTTGCGCACGCGGCCGCTGAGCAGGTCCTGCTCCTCCGCCTGGATGCGCCGGGCCAGGTCACGACTCTCCATCTCCAAGGCTCGCAGGCGGCCCGACCAGCGCGCCAGCTCGGCCTCGGCCTGGGCTAGCGCCGCGCGGGCTGCCCGCAGCTCCTCGGTTTCGCCGATCTGGCGCTGGAGGTCGGCCAGGTGGCGGCGCAGGGACTCGACGGCCGTGTCGGTGACCTGTAAGGCCCACAGGTCAGCAACGGTGCTCATAGGGTGGCCTCCCGACGGGAACACGAAAGGATAGCACATCACCAGCCGGAGCTCGGCTGTCCGCGCTTAGGCAGTATAGCACAGCCCTCCCCTTCCGCCAAGGGCTGCGGCGGCTGCGCTCCCCCAAGTTGGCCACGACGGGAAGGGAGACAACTGCCTGACGATGGGTCAACCTCTCCCAATGGCCCGCCGAAGCAACGCGACGATCCTTTCCTCCTCGACGTCGCTCAGCGCGGTGAGGGCGAAAGCGGTCGGCCACATGGCGCCCTCGTCCAGCTGCGCTTCGTCGCTGAAGCCAAGGGTAGCATAGCGGGTGTTGAACTTAGCCCCGCTCTGGAAGAAGCAGACCACCTTGCCGGCCTTGGCGTAGGCCGGCATGCCATACCAGAGCCGCGGGGCCAGCTCAGGGGCGTTGGCCTGAACGATCTGGTGCAAGCGCAGGGCCATGGACCGATCCGGCTCCGGCATCTCGGCGATCTTCGCCAGTACCTCCTGTTCGGCGTCGGCCGCGCTCCTCTTGCTGCGGGCCGCCTTCAGCTCGGCGGCCCGCTCGCGCATAGCCGCGCGCTCCTCGGCCGTGAAGCCGACGTCGGTCTCAGGTTCGTTGCTCATAGCGGGGCTCCTAGCTGAACGCGATAGGCGGCTTCGCCGACCGGCTCAACGCTCCCGGCGGGGCCGCCCTGGAGTGGATACGCCTCTCGCCTGCTCGGTTCGTCTCAGCGCTGCTCGCGATCAGGCCGCGGCAGGAGGCGAGGGTTCACTTCCACGATCACATGGACAAACTCCTTCCTGGCACACAACAGGTGCTTGTAGTAAGTGGGCGCCTGGGGGGTTGCGGTTTCGATGGAGACCACCACGCTGTGTTGCTGCGGCCCGATCTCCCACACGTGCAGGTCTGTGACCGTCGCGCCGGTTTCTTTCTCGAGCAGGCTTCGCACCTGGTGCAGCTGGTGAGGCTCCTGTTTGTCCAGTAGAACGCTTGCGGTGACCCGCAGCAGCCCCAACGACCAGCGAGAAACCAGAGCCGCTCCCAGCAGGCCGATAAACGGATCCAGCCACACCAAGCCCAAGTATTTCCCGGCCAGAAGCGCAGCAATGGCCAACAGCGAGGTCAAGGCGTCGGCCAGCACATGCAGGTAGGCGGCGCGCAGGTTGTGGTCATGGTGGTGCTCATGCCCGTGTTCATGCCTGTGCTCGTGGTCGTGTCGCTCGTTGAGGATGAAAGCAGAGAGGCCGTTGATCACCAGGCCGAACACGGCCACAGGGATGGCTTGGTTGAACGCAATCGCCACCGGGCTCACCAGTCGTTCGATGCTCTCCCAGGCCATCATCAGAGCAAACACGGCCAACAAGACTGCGCCGGTGAAGCCGCCCAGCGCGTTGACCTTGCCGGTGCCGAAGGAAAACTCGCGGTTTCCTGCATGGCGTCGGGCATAGACGTAGGCGTAGAGGTTGATGGCCAGAGCTACGGTGTGCGAGGCCATGTGTAGACCATCAGCCAGCAGGGCGATGGAACCGAACAGCAGGCCGGCGGCGATCTCGGCAACCATGGTCAGGGCAGTCATCGCAACAACAACCATGACGCGCAACTCGCCCGACCGAAACCGACTGGGTGTAAAAATAGTGGGATATTGGCAGGGATGTTCGATGGAGGTCATATCGCTGTGGTGTAGACGGACGAAATCAAGAGCATCACCGTTGGAATGCGCATATTACCATCCCGGCGCAGCGCCGTCAAATGACCCCCGCAGCGTCGGGGCTGCCGGCGGTTGAGGCAGCTGATCTGCCAGTTGCCGGGGACTCCACACCTGTGCTACAATCGCGTGAGCCGGCTTCCCCACAGGGCGCTGTGGGACGGCCGGCCACGGTACCCTCTGCCGAGGAGAACAGACGCCATGACCAAGGGTCCCTCCCCTGTGGGCGAGCTGGGCCAGAGCTTCGTGGAGTACGCCCTGATCTTGATCCTGATCGCCATCGTGGTGTTGGCGATCTTCCTGATCATGGGCGACGAGATCCGCACCTTCGTCAACGACCTGCTCCAGGCCTGGTTCCCTGCTCGCATCCTTCCCCTGCGTTGATTCTGGTGGGAACGACATGTCGCTGCCGCCGTCGCTGGCTGCTCTGGCCGCCGTGCCGGCGCCTCCGGGCCCTGCGCAGCGCCTGGCCGCGCGGCTGGCCGACCTGTTGTTTCCCCCGCGCTGCGCCGGCTGCGGCCAGGGAGGCGCCCTCTTCTGTGCCGGCTGCCTGAGCCGGGTGCAGCCGGTGCCGACGCCCCTATGCCGCCGCTGCGGGACGCCGTTGCGGGCAGCGGCGGGCGATGGCTACTGCAGCGAGTGTCACCGCGCCGCGCATTTCGTCAGCGCCATCCGCGGGGCCGGGGTCTACGAGCATCCTCTCAGCACGGCCATCCACCGGTTCAAGTACGACGGCCGCCGCAGCTTGGGCGAGCCGCTGGGCCGGCTCCTGGCCGACTACTGGCAACCGCGGGCGGTCACGGCGGACGTGGTGGCGGCCGTGCCACTGCACCCGAACCGCCTGCGGGAGCGCGGGTTTAACCAGGCCCAGGTGCTGGCGGCGGTGTTCTGTCGTCACGTCCGGCTGCCCCTGCTGCGAGAGGGGCTGCTGCGCCGCGAGCGGGAGACCCATCAGCAGATGGCCCTGGACATGGCCGAGCGGCGGCAGAACGTGGCCGGCGCGTTCGGCTGGCACGGACCGCCTTTGGACGGCGCGAAGGTGCTGCTGATTGACGACGTGGCCACCACCGGGTCCACCTTGGAGGCCTGCGGCGAGGCCTTGATGGCGGCCGGCGCCGGAAAGGTATGGGCGCTTACCGTGGCGCGGACGGTGCACTAGCCGACCCGGCCGATCGGGGGTTGACATCCGCGCCGAGCGCGCATAGAATGCGGTTAACCTTCGGTTAAACTTCACCGCTGCTGTGGCGGCGTGGGGGGCTGCTACAGCGTATCGGCAAGGAACTCGTGGACTGGAAAGGAGCGAGTTGCATATGCAGCTGACCATCAAGGGCCGCAACATGGAAGTCACCGATCGTCTGCGCAACTACGCAGAGAAGAAGATCGGCAAGCTGGACCGCTTCCTCCCCGACATCATGGAAGTGCGAGTGGACCTGGCCGAGGAGAGCACGCGCAAGGCCAGCGAGCGCTACGTGGCCCAGGTGACCGTGCGCAGCAACGGGACCCTCCTGCGCGCCGAGGAGCGCAGCAACGACATCTACGCCGCCATTGACATGGTCACCGACAAGCTCCATGTGCAGATTGGCCGCTACAAGGGCAAGCGCCGCCGCAAGATTGAACGGGCCCAGGCGCAGGCTGTGGTGGCGGAGGAGCTTCAGTACACCGATCT
The DNA here is from genome assembly GCA_025055015.1 of Caldilineales bacterium. GTDB lineage: Bacteria > Chloroflexota > Anaerolineae > JAAEKA01 > JAAEKA01 > JANWYQ01. The sequence goes on along the minus strand of JANWYQ010000001.1, from coordinate 17,700 downwards.
GGTGGAGCAGATGGAGGCTGTTGAAGAGGAACCGATCGTCGGGCGCATCGTCCGCGTCAAGCGGTTCCCCATGACACCCATGTCCGAGGAGGAGGCCATCGAGCAGATGGAGCTGCTGGGCCACGACTTCTTCGTCTTCTACAACCCCGCAGACGCGGCGGTCAACGTGATCTATCGCCGTTCCGACGGCAACTATGGCCTGCTGCAGCCTGAGCTTGTCTAGTATGGGTAACGCTGGGCTGAGATAGAGCCTTTCAAGGGCCAGGGAGGCGCTCCCTGGCCCTTCCGCGCAGGAGACCGGCCGTGAAGCGCGTTCTCTTCGTCTGCACCGCCAACATCTGCCGTTCGCCCATGGCCATGGGCCTGCTGCGCCAGCGCCTGGCCCAGGACGGCCTGGCCGACCAGGTGGAGGTCACCTCGGCCGGCGTCTGGGGCCTGGACGGCGAGCCGGCGGCCCGGCTGGGGGTCGAGGTGCTGGCCGAGCGGGGGGTGGACATCCGCGACCACCGGGCCCACACCATCACCGAGGAGGACATGGCCCAGGCCGACCTGGTGTTGGTGATGGAGGAGGCCCACCGCCGCTCCCTGTTCTACAATTACCCCCAATACCTGGGCAAGGTCTTCCTGCTGACCGAGATGGCCGGCGAGTACGGCGACATCAAGGATCCCTACCGCCGGCCGCGAGAGGAGTATGTGCGCTGTGTGAACGAGCTGACCCGGCTCATCGAGAAGGGATACCCCCACATCCTGCGCCGGCTGGGGCTGGCCGTTGAGCAGACTTGAAACACCCACAGCGCCTCCCCAGGCTGCGGGCTTGCTGACCACCCTTGCCGACAGGATGGCCCGCGCGACCATCGGCGTCAACGTGGCCTCGGCCCACGACCACCACCCCCTGTTGGTCCCCTAGTACCGTCAAGCGCAGGCGACGACCGACCTGCCAGCCCTGAGCCCCGGCGGGCGAGCCGATGTAACGCTCAGACCCTGCCACCGAGGCCCGCTGAGCTCTCCTAAGTTCCCCCGAGTTCCCCCGAGCTCCTCCGATTCCCCTTCTCACCCCCCCTCTACCCCCCTCGCCAGCACCCAGTACGGATAGAACCCGTAGTAGAACGCCAGCAGCAGGCTCAGCCGCAGGCCGTGCAGCCCGTCGCGGTAGCCCTGCAGGGTGAGGTAGCGCCGGCGGAACTCCCGCAGCGGCTGCAGCACGAAGTTGTGCGGACGAGGCCGAATGCCCCGCTCCGCCAGGATGCGCGCCTCCATGGCCGCATAGCGGCGCTGCTTCTCGTGGAACTGCGCCCAGGAGCTGTAATTGTAGTGGATCAGGTGGTGGGTGAGCTTGCCCGACGGCCCGTCCAGCAGCACCACCTCGTGCACCGGCCGCGTCGGGTCATAGCGCGCCCGGCCCACCCGCAGCAGCCGCATCTGGTAGTCGGGGTAGAAGCCGCCGTGGCGCACCTGCTTGCCCACGATGTAGTTGTAGCGGGGCACGGCCCACCCCACCTCGGCGCAGTCCTGGATGCGTTGGCGGACCTCCTGGGCCAGCTCCGGCGTGGCCCGTTCGTCCGCGTCCACGAAGAACACCCAGTCTGCAGCCATGTCGGCGGCCGTCGCCAGCACGGCGTTGCGCTGCGCCGCCCAGCCCTCGAAGGGCTTCTGCTCTACCACCGCGCCGGCTGCCCGGGCCAGCTCCGGTGTGCCGTCGTCGCTGAAGGAGTCCGACACCAGCACCGCGTCGGCCCAAGCCACGCTGGCGATGCAGTCCCGGATGTGGCGGGCTTCGTTCTTGGTCAGGATGGCAGCGATCACACGCATAGGGGGTGAGTTGTCGGGCAGCTCTAGCCCTTGCCGGAAGCCGAGGCCATTGCCTCCACGGCGCGGTAGGCAGCTAGCCGCTGCTCCAGGTCGGGAGGCGCCGATCGAGTCGCGCGGCGGGCCTCGGCGTGCAGGCCAAGGCGCACCAGCCAGCCGGCCAGCCGGTTGAAGGCCGTGCCGTGGTAGCGGCGGAAATAGCGAAAGCGGCTGCGCCACAGGGCTACGAACATAGCGCTGCGGAACTGTCCGGTGCTGGCGCCGCCGTGGTGCACCACGTGGGCCGTGGGCACGCAGTACATGGGCCAGCCCGCAGCCGCCAGTCGCCGTTGCCAGTCCATCTCCTCGCAGTACATGAAGTACCCCTCGTCCAGCAGGCCGACCTGGCGGATCGCCGCGCTGCGCACGGTCAGCGCTGCGCCGAGGGCGAAGTCCACGGGGAAGGGTTTGCCGGCCTCGTAGGCTCGATGGGGATAGCGGCCGTTGAGCCGCGAGTCAAGGATCGGCCCGTTGAACCGGCCGGGCGGCGGAAAGAAGTCCAGCGCGATCTGGGACAGGCCGGGGAAGCGAAAGGCCGCGTGCTGAAAGCGGCCATCGGGGTAGGTGAGCCGAGGGCAGCAGCCGCCGGCCTGCGGGTGGGTGTCCAAAAAGGCCACCATCTGCGCCAGCGCGTCCCCCTGCACCTCGGTGTCGGGGTTGAGCAGGGCCATGTAGCGGGGGGCCTGCTGCGCCCTGTCCGCTGCGGGAGGGTGCTCGTCGGCCTGTGGCGCTAGGCCCAGCCGCCGCAGAGCCACGTTGTTGGCCGCTGCAAAGCCCAGGTTCTCGGCGCTGGCCACCAAGCGCACCCAGGGAAATCGCTGCGCCACCATCTCGGCGCTGCCGTCGGCCGAGGCGTTGTCCACCACCCAGGTCTCCGCTTGCAGCTGCGGCGAGGCGGCCAGGCTGGCCTCTACCGAGCGCAGGCAGGCGGCCAGCAGCTCCCGCACGTTGTAGCTGACGATGACGATGGCCAGGTCCATAGCCCGTCGGCCGGCGGCCCTACGGCTCTCCCACGATCACCGAGATGCGGTCCACGTAGTTGTTGGGTACGTCCACGAACTCGTGGATCAGGCCGCCCCACCAGAAGTTGGTGCCGATGGGCGGCGCCTCGTTGAACTGGATGCAGCCGTAGGTCAGCCCACGCTGGCCGGGCAGCAGGTACCACTGCTCCCGTCCGTCAATCACCCGGCGCTCCAGGTCCTCTTTGCGGCCGATGGCCCAGCGGAAGGGGAAGTCTAGGCCGGTGGTGTCGTAGTTGACGCCGAAGCGGAAGACGCCCGCCTGCTGGCGGAAGCTGGGGTCGTCGTACTTCAGGGCCAGGGTGTTGTTGTTCTCGGTGAACTGGTAGGTGGTGCCGGGCCAGGGGCCGGCGGTGCGGATGCTCACCGCGCCCTCGTTCTGGACGGTAGCCGTGAAGCAGAGGGTGCCGCCCAAGGGCACGCTCACCACCCGGTTCATCTCGCCGGCCCAGTCAATCTCCCCTTGCAGGATGTCGGCGCGCGGCTTGCCTCCGTCCACGATGGTCAGCGTGGACGACACCACCACGTGGTTGCCGGCCAGGTCGCGCGCCTCGCCGAAGATGTAGTAGAGGCCGTTGGGCGGCGGCACTGCGCCCTGGTCCACCCCGCCCTCGTAGCGGTACTCGTGGTAGCCGGCCTGGCCGGGGCGGATCACCCGCTCTCGTTCGGGGATGGGGTACTTGACGGTGGGCTGCGCCGGGTCCACCAGGTACACCTGGACGTCGTCCACGTCCTTGGGCAGGTAGTAGGAGATGGAGACCCAGTCGTCCCGCAGGCCGTCCTGGTTGGGCCGGAACTCCTGGGGCACCACGGTGAAGTTGCGCAGCTCCGGCAGCGCCGTGTCGCCGTCCTGCAGCACGATGGTGCCCGACCGGGCCGCCCGGTTGCCCCGCTTGTCCACCGCCTCCACCGTCCAGCGGTAGGCGCCGTCGGGCAGCACCTGGCCCAGGACTTGCTGGGGGCCGTAGCCGTTGTCCACGATGTGGGGCTCGTTGATCACCCCGCCCCAGGCCACGCTGTACTTGCCGGGCGAGCGGAGCTGGCTGCGCCGGAAGTAGTGGCGCCGGCCGCGTTCGTCCTCGAAGTAGATGGAGACCTCGGCGCTGCGCCCCAGTCGGTAGCGGATCATAGCCGCGTCGGTGACGCCGTCCGCGTTGGGGCTGATGACGGCCGGCTCGACGCTGACGTCGGCGAGCAGCGGCCGCAGGTTGAAGGTGCAGGCGCTGGCGGTCAGGAGCACGGCCCATAGGGCCAGCGCCGCCGTAAGCCAGAGGGTGACGCGCGCAGGACGCCTCTGAGGGGTCGGTTCAGTCGTCATGACGGCCAGTCTACCAGAAGGGGGCGGGTTCGTCAAAAGCCGGCGCCAAACGCCAAGCCCAGCCGGAGCGCCGGGGACGCTAACTTTTCTCCGGCTTGACAAAAGCCAACGCGCCAGGTATGATCGCCTTCGCACAATCCAACAGAGGAGCATGTCCCCTTGTTGCGCAACCTGTGGCATCGCTGGCTGGGGTTCGCCCAAAAGATCGGCACTTTCCAATCGCGCGTCCTGTTGACCCTTTTCTACTTCCTGGTGGTGACGCCCTTTGGGCTGGCCGTGCGCCTGTTCAGCGACCCGCTGGACCGCAAGCGTCGGCCCGCGCAGAGCGCCTGGAAGTCGCGCGCCACGCGCGATGTGGACCTCACCGCGGCCCGGCGCCAGTCGTGACGGCTTGGGCCTAAAGGGGTCAAGGCGGCCATGACCGCCGACCTCTAGAGCACTGGGCGACCTGGACCCCGAGCATCCCTCTGGAGAGCTTCTGTGTACATCCTCGGCATCTCCTGCTTCTACCACGACTCCGCAGCCGCCCTGCTGCACGACGGCGAGCTGGTGGCTGCGGCTCAGGAGGAGCGCTTCTCTCGCAAGAAACACGACTACGGCTTTCCGGCCCAGGCCATCGAGTTCTGCCTGCGCCAGGCCGGCATCACCGCCGACGAGCTGGACTACGTGGTCTTCTACGAGAAGCCCCTGCCCAAGTTCGAGCGCATCCTTCTCTCCACCTTGGGCACCTTCCCTCGCTCCTGGAAGGTGTTCCGGGAGGCCATGATCGCCTGGCTGAACGAGAAGCTGTGGCTCAAGGGGCTGTTGATGGACCGGCTCTCGGTGGACTCCAGCAAGCTGCTGTTCGTGGAGCACCACCTGAGCCATGCGGCCAGCGCGCTCTTCGCCTCCCCCTTCGAGGAGGCGGCGGTGCTGACCATTGACGGCGTGGGGGAGTGGACCACCACTACCCTGGGCCGCGGGGTGGCCTCGTGGACCGACGGCAGCCGCAACCGCATTGACCTGACCAGCGAGATTCGTTTTCCCCACTCCCTAGGGCTGCTCTACTCCGCCTTCACCGCGTGGCTGGGCTTTCGGGTCAACAACGGCGAGTACAAGGTGATGGGCATGGCTCCCTATGGCCGCCCGCGCTACATGGACAAGCTGGAGAAGGTGATCACCGTCTACAACGACGGCAGCTATTGGCTGAACCTGGACTACTTCAGCTACCCGTACTCGCCCGACCGCACCTACAGCCCCAAGTTCGTGGAGCTGTTTGGCGAGCCGCGCGTGGACGAGTCGGAGTTCTTCTGCGAGACCACGGGCGACGACCTGACGGGCCGCGAGGCCGAGGCCCGACGCAACCAGTACTATGCCGACGTGGCCGCCAGCATCCAGCGCCTGACCGAGGAGACGCTGTTGAAGATGGTGAACCACCTGCACCGCCAGACGGGGCTGGACCGCCTGGTGATGGCGGGCGGGGTGGCGCTGAACTCGGTGGCCAACGGCCGCATCATGCGCGAGACGCCGTTCAAAGAGGTGTTCATCCAGCCGGCGGCAGGCGACGACGGTGGCGCGCTCGGCGCGGCGCTCTACGCCTACCACGTGCTGCTGAAGCAGCCGCGGCGCTTCGTCATGGAGCATGCCTACTACGGCGAGGGCTTTACCAGTGACCAGTGTCAGCAGTACCTCCGCAGCCAGGGGGTGCCCTTCCAGGTGGTGGAGGACCCGGCCCGGCTGGCGGACCTGGTGAGCGATGCGCTGGTGCAGGGCCAAGTGATCGGCCTGTTCCAGGGGCGCTTCGAGTGGGGGCCGCGTGCGCTGGGCAACCGCTCCATCCTGGCCGACCCGAGGCGGGCCGAGATGAAGCACATTGTCAACACCAAGATCAAGTTCCGCGAGCCCTTCCGCCCCTTCGCGCCGGTGGTGCTGGAGGAGCGGGCCAACGAGTACTTCGACCTGGGCCAGGCCGACGGCCAGTATCCCCTGCGCTTCATGCTGATGGTGAGCCCCGTCTATCCGCACAGGCAGGGGGAGATCGCCGCCGTCTCCCACATGGGCACGGGGCGGCTGCAGACGGTGCGCCGGCCGTGGAACCCGCTGTACTACGACATCGTGGACGCCTTCGGCCAGAAGACGGGAACGCCGGTGGTGCTGAACACCTCCTTCAACCTGCGCGGGGAGCCCATCGTCACCTCGCCGGCCAACGCCTTCCGCACCTTCAGCAACAGCGGCATTGACATGCTGGTGTTGGAGAACTGCGTGGTGCGCAAGTAGGGCCGGCGGTGCGCTCCGCGGTTGGCGGACGGCGGCGGTGGGCCTTGGCCGTGCGCACCTGGGGGTGCGCACTCCGCAGCGGGTGGACGCCGGCGGTGGGCCTCGGCGGTGCGCACCTGGGGGTGCGCACTCCGCGGGCGGCGGACGGATGATGGAAGGCCGGCTGCAGGCCTTTGGCGTTTGGCCGGCTGCTGCGGTGTCGGTAGAATAGGACGACAGGATGGCGCGGCGGAGGGCGCGGTCTAGGCCGCGCTAGCTAGCCGTGGATCGCCTGCGCCGCCGATCTGGAGGTTACGTTGAGATGAAACCGCTGAAACGCGTTGGTGATCGCTTTTCTATCGTCGGCGAGCTGTTCGGCTTCCTGTGGGAGCGCAAGCTGTGGTGGCTGTTGCCCATGGTGGTGGTGCTGGTCGCCTTCGGCCTGTTGCTGGTGTTCGCGCAGGCCACCGGGCTGGCCCCCTTTGTCTATACCTTGTTCTGAGCGCTGCGGTTGTCGGTTTGCCTTTTTGTTGGTGACGGTGTTACAATCGCCACAAGCTTGAAACAGTCTGCGTGCGCAACGGTTGTCTCGCAGCCTCGGAAAGTAGCCTAATGCCTGCAGAGCCGCAGCCCCCGTCTTAGAGTCTCCTTGCGCCAACACCCTGAGGCGGCTTGGCCGGGAGACTTTTTCGCATTTGTAGGGCCTGTGGTATAATTGCGGCGCTTGTGCCAGTTTCCGCAAAAGCTCCCCCTGTGCGCTGGCCGGGCGCCCCTGCAGCCATCCCCCCGGAGGACCTTGATGATACTTTCCAACTTCCAGTTCATCCTCGTGCTCGCCGTCGTTGGTTTCGTCTTTCCTTTTGTGGGTGTGGCGGTGGCCTGGTTGCTGCGACCTAAGAAGCCCTATCCCCTGAAGCAGACCACCTACGAGTGCGGCATCGAGACCTACGGCGACGCCTGGGCCCAGTTTCGCGCGCAGTACTACCTCTACGCGCTCATTTTTGTGATCTTCGACATCGAGGCAGTCTTCCTCTTCCCCTGGGCGGTGGCGTACAACAAGCTCGGCCTGTTCTCGCTGATTGTGGTGGCAACGTTTGTCATCGTCCTGTTGGAGAGCTTGATCTACGCCTGGCGCACCGGCGCCCTGGAGTGGAACTGACAGGGGCGCTGTCTCGCGTCGAGCCGTGGCCGTCTGGCCGCGCCGAGGCAAGCGACGGAGTGGTAACGCATGGCAACTCTGTGGGAACTCATCCGTGATCCGGCCAAGATCGGCCCCTGGTTCCACGACGTGATGTTGGGCTGGGGCCTCTCCGAGGGCATGGCCAACCTGGTGGGCGACATCTTGGGGGTGCTGCTGCTGGTCGGAGCGCTGCTCACCTCTGCGATCTTCCTGATCTGGCTGGAGCGCAAGATCGCGGCTCGCCTCCAGGACCGCATCGGCCCCAACCGCGCCGGCCCCTTCGGCCTGTTGCAGACCTTCGCCGACGTGGTGAAGCTGCTGACCAAGGAGGACGTCACCCCTGCCGGCGCGGACAAGGTGTCGTACAACTTGGCGCCGGCCCTGTCGGTGATGCAGGTCATCATGTTGGCCGCCGTCATCCCCATCGCGCCCGGCATCATCGGCGCTGACTTAAACGTGGCCGTGCTCTACTTCGTGGCAGTGGGTGGGCTGGCCTCCATGGGCGCGCTGATGGCGGGTTGGGCCTCCAACAACAAGTACGCCCTGCTAGGCGGCTTCCGCGTGGTGGCGCAGCTCTTGAGCTACGAGGTGCCCATCATGCTCTCCATGTTGGCCGTGGTGATCGCCGCCAACACCATGCGGATGAACGGGCTGGTGGAGGCGCAGCGGGTCACCTACTTCGGCTTCATCCCCGGCTGGTATCTCTTCGTGATGCCCCTGGCCTTCATCATTTTCTTCGTGGCGGCCCTGGCCGAGGGGGAGCGGGCCCCGTTCGACCTGTTGGAGGCAGAGAGCGAGATCGTAGCCGGCTTCAACATCGAGTACAGCGGCCTGAAGTTCGCCTGGTTCTTCCTGCAGTTCTTCGTCAACAGCCTGCTGCTGAGCGCCATCATCGCGACCCTCTTCCTGGGCGGCTGGGCAGGCCCCTTCGTGGACCAGTACCCGGTGCTGGGCATCTTCTACTTCTTCATCAAGACCACCATCGTCCTGTTCACGCTGATGTGGGTGCGGGCCACGTTCCCTCGCCTGCGCATTGACCAGATGATGGCCTTCTGCTGGAAGGTGCTGGTGCCGCTGGCGCTGGTGGTGGTGGCCCTGGCTGCCGTGATCGTCAAGCTGCCGGTGGCGCCCCCGGTTCAGGCGCTGTTGCTCAGCGCCAGCAACATCGCTGCGCTGTTGGTGGCGCTGGGGATCATCGGCCGCCGGCTGCGCCGGCAGATCGAGCGGCGCCGCGCGGCGCTGGCGCCCAGGCCGGCTCGGGTGAGCTAATCCCTGGCGGATGTCCTTCAGGAGGCCCTATGCCCATCACCGGTACACAGCTGGTCTTTTTGGTCATTGCGCTGGCCACCGTGGCGGCAGCCTTCATGGTGGTCACCAGCCGCAACCTCTTCCACGCCGCCCTGTGGCTGGTGGCCGTGTTCTTCGGCGTGGCCGCCGTCTATGCCACCTTGGAGGCGGAGTTCCTGGCAGTAGTGCAGGTGCTCATCTACATCGGCGCCATCTCCACCCTGATCGTCTTCGCCACCATGTTGACGCGGGGCATGATGCTGGGCCGCATGCCCATGAGCAATTTCCAGTGGGCCATCTCGGCGGTGGTGTCGGCCTTGTTCTTCGTAGCCTTGGTGCTGGTGTTGTTCCAGATCAACTGGCCGGTGGTGCAGGCGGCCGTGCCGGAGAACACCGTGGCCATGATCGGCGAGCAGCTGGTCACCAGCTACGTCATGCCCTTCTTGGCCATCGGTGTGTTGCTGTCCGTGGCGCTGATCGGCGCCATTCTCATCGCCCGGGAGCGTTGATCCATGGTTCCCCTGTCCTGGTACCTTGTGCTGGCCGCCGCCCTGTTCTCGCTGGGCCTGTACGGCGCCTTGTCGCGGCGCAACGCGATCGCCGTGCTGATGGGCGTCGAGCTGATCCTCAACGCGGTCAACATCAACTTGGTGGCCTTCAACCGCTTCATCGTTCCCGCTGCGGTGAACGGGCAGATCTTTGCGCTCTTCGTGTTGGCCGTGGCAGCCGCCGAGGCCGCCGTGGGCTTGGCGCTGATCATCGCCATCTATCGCACCCGCAACACGGTCAACCTGGAGGACGCTGACCTGATGAAGGGATAGCCGAATGCTTGTAGCGCAGCTCGTGAGTTGCGCTACGTGTTGCGCTGCGACGACCGATGGCCAAGAAGACCGTCCTGCAGGGCACCGTCGAGGAACAGGCCGCTCAGCTCTACGACATGGCGGTGGAGGCCATGCGCGATGGCCGCTACAGCCTCGCCTACCACTACCTGAAGGAGATCGAGCGGGCGCTGCCGGGGTTTCGCGACGTGCCGGCCCTGTTGGCCCAGGCCAAGGCCGCCAAGCAGGAGCAGCGCACCCTGGGCTGGGGCGCCATCGTGGGCGGCATCGCCATGATCGGCCTCGCCCGCAGCCTGGGCGTGGACAACGAGCTCGTGCTGCTGGCGCTGGCCGCGCTGGGCCTGCTGATCGGCTTCTTCGTGACGCTGGCTTTGTACCCTCGCTTCAAGCGCTCCTAGATCGTCTGTCCGCTGTCCTGCTCGTCGGCAGCGCAGCGGGCCGGTCCAAAAGCCGAGGTGGCTGAATGGAACTTCTCATCGTCCTCATCCCGCTTCTGCCCTTCTTAGGCTTCGTGGGCATCACGCTGTTCACCAAGCACAACAAGCGGCTGAGCGCCGGCCTGGCCATCGCGCTGATGGCCGCCAGCTGGATCGCTTCGTGGATCGTGATCTTCCGCGCCTTCGCCACCGAGCACTTCGAGAAGCACCCCTTCCACGTGCCGCTGTTCGCCATCCCGACGGGCAAGAGCGTGCTGGAGCTGGGCTTCGTGGTGGACAACCTGACCGCGGCCATGCTCTTCATGGTGCCCTTCGTGTGCCTGATGATCTTCTGGTACTCCTGGGGCTATATGGGCATCGGGCTCCCCGCCGGCGAGCACGACCGGCGAGGCTGGCCGGCCGAGTCGGGGCACGTGGACCCTCTGGCCAGCCGCTTCTTCGCCTACATCTCCCTCTTTGCTACCGGCATGCTGGGGCTGGTGCTCTCCGACAACCTGGTTACCCTCTTCGTCTTCTGGGAGGTGATGGGCCTCTGTTCGTACCTGCTCATCGGCTTCTGGTTTGCCCGCAAGTACGACGACCCTAAGCGCATCACCCCCAAGCAGGCCGGGCTGAAGGCGTTCCTCACCACCCGCATCGGCGACACCATCATGCTGGCGGGCATGATGCTGCTCTACGCCAGCGCGGCCGTGCTCACGGACAACCAGGCCGGGCTCACCTTCAGCAAGCTGTTCGAGCCCCAGGTGCTGGAGGGGCTGCAGCGCATGTCGGTGCCGGTGTTCGGCTCCATGGCCACCCTGACGGCCATCCTGATCTTCTGGGGCTCCATCGGCAAGTCCTCCCAGTGGCCGCTGCACGTCTGGTTGCCCGACGCCATGGAGGGCCCCACCCCCGTCAGCGCGCTGATCCACGCCGCCACCATGGTGTCCGCCGGCGTCTACCTGATCATCCGCATGTTCCCCTTGATGCTGGCGGGCGTGCAGCCGGCCCTTACCTTCCTGGGCTTCATCGGCGCGTTTACGGCTCTCTTCGCAGCGGTGATCGCCGTGGCCCAGAACGACATCAAGCGGGTGCTGGCCTACTCCACCATCTCGCAGCTCGGCTACATGTTCGCTGCGCTGGGCATCGGCGCGTACGTGGCCGCCACCTTCCACTTGCTCACCCACGCCTTCTTCAAGGCCCTGCTCTTCCTCAGCTCCGGCTCTGTGATCCACGGCATGGAGCACGGGGAGCACCACGTGCACCACGAGGGGCACCACGAGGTGCACGGCTTCGACGCCAACGACATGCGCTTCATGGGCGGCCTGCGCCACAAGCAGCCGTGGACCTTCATCGCCTTCGTGGCCGGTGGCCTGGCCCTCTCCGGCTTCCCCATCGTCACCGCCGGCTTCTGGAGCAAGGACGAGATCCTGGCCGAGGCGTGGTACGGCCTCACCCACGGGGATAAGGGCGCCGGCTTGGCGCTGTTTGTCTTCATCCTGCTCGTGCTGGCGGCGTTTCTCACCGCCTTCTACACCTGGCGCCAGATCAGCATGACCTTCCTGGGCAAGCCGCGCACCGAGTCGGCGGCCCACGCGCACGAGAGCAGCTGGAGCATGGTGGCGCCGCTGCTGATCCTGGCGGTGTTCGCCATCTTCGGCGGCTTCATCGGCGTGCCGGAGAACTTCCCCGTGCTCGGCCCCCTGCTGAACAACCCCTTCCACCACTGGATCGGCCACTTTGCCGAGACCCTGAAGATCAAGGCGGAGGTGCATCCCTTCAACCCCATTCCCTTGCTCTTCTCGGTGGTGGTGGCCCTGGGCGGCCTGGGCGTCAGCCACCTGATCTACGGCCGGGCCGGCAAGGGGTGGCAGACCCACGACCAGCTGGACCCGCTGGAGGCTGCCATGCAGCGGGTCGGCCTGGGCTGGCTCTACGAAGCCATGCGCCGCAAGTTCTACTTCGACGAGCTGTATGCTGCCACGGTGGTGGCTTTCGGCAAGGGGCTGGCCAAGGCCGCCGCCTGGTTCGACCGCACCGTGGTGGACGGCATCGTGAACGGCGTGGGGCGGATGGGCGTGGGCGTGGCCCGTGCGGCGGCCGAGTTCGATGTCGTGGTGGTGGATGGGCTGGTGAACGCCACGGCCGTGGTCGCCGGCTGGGCCGGCGGGCTGCTTCGCCTGATCCAGACCGGCCGCGTGCAGACCTACCTGCTGGTGGCCATGATGACCGTCTTCATGCTGCTGGCGCTGTTCATGTTCTACCTGTAGGCCGCCCAAGCCGGGTCTACAGCGTAATCCCTGCGAGGAGACGACTACATGGACTCTTGGATCCTCACCCTCATCACCTTCATCCCCCTGGTGGCGGCGGTGATCGTGCTCTTCATGAAGAAGGAGCAGGAGGACCTGATCAAACGGTTCTCCTTGCTGGTCAGCCTGGTGCCGCTGGCCCTCTCCATCTGGTTGGCGGTGGACTACTATCAGCGGTACCTGGCCACCGGCGTCGGCGGCATGGCCTACGAGCTGAAGGTGCCGTGGATCCCACAGCTCAACTCCAGCTACCACGTGGGCGCGGACGGCCTCAGCGTTCCCCTGATCTTTCTCACCACCCTGCTGTCCACCCTCTCCTTCTACTACTCCGGCCGGACCATCAAGCGGCGGGTGAAGGACTTCTTCTTCCTCTTCCTGCTGCTGGAGACGGGCATGCTGGGCGTGTTCGTTGCCCTGGACTTCGTGCTCTTCTACGTGTTCTGGGAGATCGGCCTGGTGCCCATGTACTTCCTCATCGGCATCTGGGGCCAGCCCAAGGACCGGCCGCTCTACTCCGCCATCAAGTTCTTCCTCTACACCTTGGTGGGCTCGGTGGCCATGTTGTTGGCCATCCTGGCCATCTACTTCCAGGTGGGCAGCTTCGACATCCTGGAGGCGGCCCGTCAGCAGCCCTTCGCCAATAACCTGACTATCGCCAGCTTGGCCTTCTGGGCCTTCATGCTGGCCTTCATGATCAAGGTGCCCAGCTTTCCCTTCCACACCTGGCTGCCCGATGCCCACACCGCGGCGCCCACGGCCGGCTCGGTGATCCTGGCTGGCGTGCTGTTGAAGCTCGGCGCCTACGGCATCCTGCGCATCGTGCTGCCCATCTTTCCCACGGCGTTCCAGGCGTGGGCGATGGTGATCGTAGCCCTGGGCGTCATCGGCATCGTCTACGGCGCGTTCGTCTGCGTGGCCCAGACCGACCTGAAGCGGCTGATCGCCTATTCCTCCGTGAGCCACATGGGCTACGTGATGTTGGGCATCGGCGCGGCCGCGGCCGGGCTGGCCAACGTCGGCCGCTACGGCGACAGCATGGCCATGGCCATCAACGGCGCCACCCTGCAGATGTTCAACCACGGCATCATCACCGGCGGCCTGTTCTTCCTGGTGGGCGTGATCTACGAGCGGGCCCACACCCGCGACCTGGACAAGTTCGGCGGCCTGAGCGCCAAGACCCCCTACTTCTACGCCATCATGATGGTGACGGCGTTCGCCTCCCTGGGCCTGCCCGGCCTGGCCGGCTTCTGGGCGGAGTTCTTCACCTTCCGAGGCGCGTTCGACATCGTCACCGTCTGGGCGGCCATCGGCGTGATCGGCGTGGTGATGACCGCCGCCTACATCCTCTGGCGTATCATCCAGAGCGTCTTCCTGGGCGAGTACGACCCGCACAAGATTGACCACTGGACCGACCTGACCGACTACTCGGAGAAGCACGAGCCCACGGACATGCTGGCCTTCGAGAAGGTGACCATGTGGCCGCTGGTGGCGTTCATGGTCTTCCTGGGCCTGTACCCGGTGCCCCTGCTGGCGTTCTTCAACACCGCCGCGGTGGAGATCATCCAGCGGCTTTGAGAGGAGGGCAGCTTGACTACGCTTCAGATGCTCCTTCCCGAGCTGATCCTGTTGATTGCGGCAGGTGTGGTGCTCACCCTGGACCTGGTCACCAACCGGCAGATCAACGACCGCTGGTTGATGGGGCTATCCGCGGCGGGCTTCCTGGCCGCGGCGGTAGCGGCCTACGCCCAGCGGGGCATCACCGCGCCCCTCCTGGGGACCCAGGCCATTGATGGCTTCGCCACCTTTCTGAAGGTGCTGGTGCTGCTGGGCATGGTGCTGGTGGTGTTGTCGGCCGCCGAATACATCCGCGGCTACGGCCGCAACCAGGGCGAGTTCTACACGCTGCTGCTGACGGCCGGCCTGGCCATCTCGGTGGCCGTCAGCGCCAACGACCTGCTCATGGTCTACCTGAGCATGGAGTTCCTCTCCATCAACTCCTACATCCTGGCGGCCTACCTGCGAGGGGATCGGCTGTCCATCGAGGCCGGCGTGAAGTACTTCGTCTACGGCGCGGTCGCCTCGGGCGTGATGCTCTACGGCATCTCGCTGATCTACGGCCTCACCGGGTCTACCAACCTTGTGTCTGTGGCCGAGGTGATCTCCCGCCAGCCCACCGGGCCCAGCATGCAGTGGCTGGGCATCGCCTCGGTGGTGCTGCTGATGGTGGGCTTCGGCTTCAAGGCCAGCCTGGTGCCCTTCGCCCAGTGGGTGCCGGACACCTACCAGGGCTCGCCCACGCCCATCACCGCCTTCCTGTCCACAGCCTCCAAGGCGGCCGGCTTTGCCCTGCTGGTGCGGGTGATGCTGGTGGGGTTGATCCAGTTCTCCGGCGGCTGGCTGACCATCCTGGCCGGCCTGAGCATGATCACCATGACCCTGGGCAACCTGGTAGCCCTCAAGCAGACGGACGTCAAGCGCCTGCTGGCCTACTCCTCCATTGCCCAGGCAGGCTACATGCTGATCGGCCTGGTAGCGGTGCCCCAGAGCCGGCTGGTGGTGCTCCCCTTCGGCAGCCTGACCTTCAACGGCATCAACGGCGTCCTGGTGTACATCTTCGGCTACCTGTTCACCAACCTGGGCGCCTTTGCCGTGGTCATCGCCATTGAGAACGCCACTCGCTCCACGGCGCTCAAGGACTACGCCGGGCTGGGCCGCCGCGCGCCGGCGCTGGCGCTGCTGTTGACCCTCTTCCTGCTGTCGTTGGCCGGCATCCCGCCCACCCTGGGCTTCTGGGCCAAGTACTACGTGTTCGCGGCAGCCGTGCAGATCAACTTCCTGGCCCTGCTCATCGTCGCCATCGTCAACAGCGTGGTGGGCGCAGCCTACTACTTGAACATCATCCGCTACATGTACCTGATGCCGGCCGAGACCGAGGAGCCGATCAAGGCCTCGCCGGCGCTGAATGTGGCGCTGGCCGTCACCGGCGTGATGGTGCTCATCGCCGGCTTGGTGCCCGGCTTCATCATTGACTGGGCCAACCGGTCGGTGGACTTCGTGACCCGGCTGTAGCCAGGTCGTTGACCGGTTGTCTGCCACAAAGGAGCTCCGAGGACCGGCGAGGCCTTCGGAGCTCCTGTGCACCTTAGGGCTCGCAATCGGGCCAGGACCGCGAACGCATAACGAGCCTCAGGCGGGTCGGGAGGAGGCGAAACCTTAGTGCCACTGGACCACAGCCGGCCCACGCTACACGCCGTGAATGCCGAATAGGTTGAAGAGAATGAGGAAACAGCTTAGCAACTGGCGCTTAGAGATTATCCTGGTGTTGTTGGCGGCGCTGGCGGCGTTCCTGCTGTTGGAGCGCATGGACATCCGCCGCACCATCTGGCGGTGGCTACAACAGCTCATGGCCGCGCTGGGCGGCCTGGCCCGTCAGTTGGCCGATCTGGTCATCCCCACCACCCTCTCTGACTTCGTTGGGATGGCATTGATCATCGGGGTGGCGGTCCTGGCTGTGTGGCGAGTGCGCTGGCGGTTGCAGCGCTCCCCGCGCTTCGCCCGGCCTGTGTGCCCCCGCTGCGGATCCCCGGCGAAGCGCATTCATCGCAGGCCGCTGGACCGCCTCGTGAATGCGGTGATCCCCGTTCATCGCTACATCTGCAGCAGCGCCGATTGCCGCTGGCGCGGCCTGCGCGTGGACGCGGCCAAAGGCTCCGCAGCCAGCCAGGCCGCAGCTGCCGACAGCCAGATGGGAAGCTGAGCTTCCGATGGCGCGTCCTCTCACCGATCTGCTGGCTGCCCTCCCCACCTACCAGGTTTGTTGCGCCCCCCAGGGGTTGGAGGGGATCGAGATTGCGGCTATCACCGCGGACTCGCGACAGGCGACGCCCGGCAGCCTGTTCGTGGCCGTGCGGGGCGCCACGGTGAACGGGCACCGGTTCATCCCCTCGGCGGTGGAGCGGGGCGCTGTCGCCGTCGTGGGCGCAGAGGCCTTGAGCGACCTGGCCGTGCCCTACGTCCGCGTGCCCGACGAGCGGGCCGCGCTGGCTGCGTTGGCTGCCGCGCTCTACGGCTTCCCTAGCCGGCAGCTGCGGGTGGTGGGCGTGACCGGCACCGACGGCAAGACCACCACTTGCAACCTCATCTACGTCATCCTCTCCGCTGCCGGCCAGCAGCCCGGCATGATCAGCACCGTCAGCGCCCGCATCGGGGACCAGGAGCTGGACACTGGGCTCCACGTCACCACCCCCGACGCCGTGGACGTGCAGCGCTACCTGGCCCAGATGGCAGCGGCCGGCTGCCAGACCGCCGTGCTCGAGGCCACCTCCCACGGCCTGCACCAGGGACGGGTGGCCGCCGTGGACTTCGACGTGGCGGTGGTGACCAACGTCACCCACGAGCACCTGGACTACCATGGCACCTGGGAGGCGTACCTGGAGGCAAAGGCGCTGCTGTTTCGCAGCCTGGCCGACGCAGCGCGCAAGCCGGGCCAGCCCAAGGTGGCCGTGCTCAACGCCGACGACGCCTCCTACGGCCGGCTCAGCGCCATCTCCGCCGACCGTCGGCTCAGCTACAGCCTGCAGGACCCCGCAGCTGACCTCTACGCCGACGAGATCGAGATGGGAGCAGACGGCATCCGGTTTGTCGCCCACACGCCGGCCGGTCCCCTTCCACTTTTCACCCCCCTGGTGGGGCGCTTCAATGTGTACAACTGCTTGGCCGCCTTAGGCGCCGGACTGGCGCTCGGCGCATCGCCGGAGGCCATCGCGCAGGGCATCGCTGCCATGCGCGGGGTGGAGGGGCGCATGGAGCGTATCGCCGTGGATGGGCAGGACTTCCTGGCCATCGTGGACTTCGCCCACACGCCGCAGTCTCTGGCCAGCGCGCTGGAGGCGGCGCGCTCGCTCAGCAGCGGCCGGCTGATCGTCGTCTTCGGCAGCGCCGGCCTGCGCGACCGGGAGAAGCGCCGCCTAATGCCGCGGATCGCTGGGCAACACGCCGATCGGACCATCCTGACCGCCGAGGACCCGCGCACCGAGCCCCTGGAGGCCATCCTGGCCACCATGGCCGAGGCTGCCCGCGAGGTCGGGGGCCAAGAGGGACGAGATTTCCTCGTGATCCCCGACCGCACGGCCGCCATCCAGGCCGCGGTGGAGGCGGCCGAGCCGGGGGATGTCGTCATGGTGTGCGGCAAGGGGCACGAGCGCTCCATGTGCTTCGGCGAGGTGGAGCACCCTTGGCGCGACCAGGACGTG
>JANWYQ010000233.1 GCA_025055015.1 Caldilineales bacterium | reverse complement strand
GCCATGGCCTCCAGCAGCGGCAGACCGAACCCCTCGTGCGTCGAGGGGAACAGGAACGCGTCCGCCTGCCGATAGAGCGCGGCCAGCTCCCCCCCGGTCACCTCCGCCAGGCGGTGCACCCGGCGCAGGTCCAGGCCGGGGTAGCGCTCCGCCAGCTCGGGCGCCGAGGTGTGGTCCGGTCCTACCAGCACTAGGTGGTGCGGCAGGGTGGTGGCCTGCACGATGCGGCTGAAGGCGGCCAGCGCAGCCGGCCGGTTCTTGTTGGGGTAGTCACCGCCTACGAAGAGAATGTAGGGCCGAGCCGTCGAGGGCAGCGCGGCCGGCAGGCCCTCCCCCGGCCTCTCCGTGAGCCCTCGCGGCCGGAACACCCGCCGGTCCACCCCCTCGTGCACCACCACCAGCCGGTCGGCCGCTGCGCCGACGTAGCGCAGCGCCTCCTGCCGGGTGGCCTCGCTGACGCAGATCAGGGCTGCCGCGCGGCGGGCCAGGCGGCGCTGCCACGCGTACCAAGCCCGGTTCACCGGCTTATGCAGCGACAGCGCCGGCACGTGCAGCGGGATGAAGTCGTGTAAGGTCACCACCAGCGGCATGGGACACCGCCAGGGGATGCCGGGGACGCTGAAGGCCGCGGTGAAGCCGGGGCTGTGGAAGAGGTCCGCCCGCACCCGAAGGAACACCGCCGGCAACAGGGCCTGGTGGGTGACGAAGGCGGTGAGCCGGCCCAGGCTCGGTCGGGGCAGGGTGATCAACCGCGCGCGCGCCGCGGCGAGGTCCAATCCCAGGGGCGGGCCGGGATGCGCCACCAACAGGTACTCCGTCTCCCGGTCCACGGCCAACAGCGCCTGCAGCAGGTGGCGGGCGTAGGCGCCGATCCCCCGATGGCGGTGGCCGGTCTGCAGCGGGGTGGCGTCGAACAGGACGCGCATGGCTTACGGCCGCCGGGTAGGGGTGGGCGAGGGGGTGGGCTCCACCACGCGGCGCTCTACCCGCACCTCGATGCTCTCCGGGAACACCTGGGCGCGCACGTTGTCGGGCGCGATCACCCGCGGGGTGAGGTTGTAGCTGCCGGAGGTCAGCTCGGTCACGTCCACCACCACCCGCACCAGCTGCGGGTCGGCCGCCACCTGGTTCAGCGTCGGCAGCGGGCCGGCCAGGTAGACGTCCACGACCGCCGGGCTGACGTTGACCGTGACCCCCTCGGTGCTGCCGGTGACGTTGACGGGCACCGCAAGGCGCAGGTTGCCGGGCTGCGCGGCCACGGCGATGCGCACCTCCACGCTGCCCTCGGTCACCCCGCGCTCGTTGAGGGCCGTCACGCCGGGCGGCGGCGCCAGGGGCACCCGGCGCACAATGTCGGCCGCCGCGCCGGTCACGTCAATGGGAGCCGTGTCCACCAGGCCGCCCATCTGCTCCAGGGTCCGAGGGTCGCCGGAGAGGATGACGGTGGTGGGGGTGACGACGATGTTGCTGATCCAGTAGCCGGTGGCCACGTTGCCGACGATCACAGGGTAGACTGCCGCCTCGCGCGTGTTGAAGGCCTGGCGGATGGGCACGGTAACCCGCACCCGCTCCGGCTCCACCTTGAGGCCGGTGACGGCGCGGCCTTGGGCGTCCCGCAGCACCACCGGACGATCCTCCTGCACTGTGGCCTTGGCGCCCTGGACTGGGATGCTCACCTCGGCTCGCTCGACGCTTTGCACGATCTCCGCCGGCCCGGTGATGGTCACCTGGGGCGGATCGGCCCGGGGCGCGTCGCTGATTTGGTAGGAGAAAGGCAGGCTGTCGCGGTCGGGGATCAGGACGGCCACGGGCAGGATGCGGCCGGCCACCGGCTGCAGCTCCAGGTCCACCGTGGCCGGGTCCACGCCCACCACCCGTACCTCCTCCAGGCCGGCGCCGGTGCGAGCGATCACACGCGCGCGCTGCACGCCGGGCCGGGTGAGGTCGGCCTCCAGGTGGGCGCTGAAGCTGGTGGGCTGGAGGCTCTGTAGCACATCGCGCGGCGCCTGGACCGTCACCTGGACCGTCTCGGGCAGGGGGGTCATCAGGGCCAGGCTGGGGTCGACGCGGGGAGCGCGCACGGGCACGCCGGCGATCTGCGCTGTGTCCAGGGGGTTCACCTGATCGCCCACCAGCAGCCAGGCCATCACCGCCAGCAGGGCCGACACCAAGAGGGTAGCCAGGGTGTTGAGCGTGCGCTGCACGCGCACCCGCGGCGGGAGCGGCTGGCGGGGGCGGCGACGCCAGGGTCGCCAGCTGCGCAGCCAGCCGCGTTGGCCGTTGCGCAGCCCCGACGCCGGCGCGTAGAAGCGGAACAGGTGATCGCGCAGGGCGGTGCTGTCCAGGTGGCGCACCAGACGGCCGTCGCGCGCGATGGACACCGTGCCCGTCTCCTCGGAGACCACGATGGCCAGGGCGTCGGTGCGCTCGCTGATGCCCAAGGCCGCGCGGTGGCGGGTGCCCTGGAACATGCCCGGCGGCAGCGGCTGGTCGCTGAGGGGCAGCACACAGGCTGCGGCCACCACCTCGCTCTCGCGCACGATCACGGCGCCGTCGTGCAGGGGGGTGTTCTCGAAGAAGATGGTCTGCAGGAGGTCGCTGGTGAGCTCGGCGTGGAGGGGCACGCCGGTGGCCGCGTACTCGTCCAGGCTGGCCTGGCCCTCCAGCACGATCAGCGCGCCGGTGCGGGTGCCGGCGAAGGCCTCCACCGAGTGGATGAGCACCGGCACCACCGTGTGCACCAGCTCGGTGGGCTGCAGGCGCAGAAAGCCGATGGAGCGTCCCAGCCGCTCCAGGCCGCGGCGCAGCTCCGGCTGGAAAATGAGAGGGATGGCTACGGCGCCCACCAGCAGGAGGCCCCGCAGCAGCCAGTTGAAGGTGGGCAGCCGCAGCAGCGCCATGACCGCAGCCAGCACCAGCATCAGCACGATGATGCCGCGCATCAGCAGCGCTGCCTGCGAGCGCCGGACCAACATCAGGAACAGGAAGAACATCAGCGTGACCAGCAGCAGATCGAGGAGGGTGATCCAGCGCTGCGGCCCGGAGAGCAAGTAGCCGAGGTAGGAGAGGTTGTCAACCAGCCGCTGTAAGTCTTGCATGAGGCGCTAGGGTGGCCAGAAATCTCGAAGGGATAGCCTTCGACGGACGACCGGACGGCGAGGCGTGGGCTCCCACGGGCTCCGAGGTCCCGATCAGGCGTGGGCTTCCATCGGCTCAGCCCACGCCCGGTTACACGGCTGCGGTGGCGCCGAGGTTCGCCGGGGCGGCCGCCTCATGGCCGGACCAACGTGAAGAGCGCTGTGCCGCGGATCTGCCAGTTCTCGTCGTGCAGGATGATCTGCACCTGCGACAAGGCCAGCCACCGCGGCTCGTCGGGAAACTGGAACAGAAAGGTCACCCGGCCCGCGACGTCCGACGACCCGATGATCAGGTCGTCGGCCTGGTCCAGCGACGCAAGAGGCTCCAGCAGCGCCAGGATGACGGTGGTGTTCGGCGGCCACCCTGCGCTGGTCACGCTGATCACGGTGTTGGCCCACCCGCTGGTCGGGGTGACGACGACCGCGCGCAGCTCCGCCGTGGCCGTGGGGGCGGGGGTGGGCTGCGGCGCGGCGGGGGGCAGCGGCGTGGCGGTAGGCTGGGGTGTCCCCGGCGGCAGTGGGGTGGCAGTGGGCTGGGGCGCGCCTGGAGTGCCAGCCGGGGTGGCAGTGGCCTGAGGGGTTCCTTCCGATGCTCCGGGGACGGGTGCTGCGGCCGTAGGTCCGGCCTCCGGCGGAGGCTGAACAGGCACATCGGGTGGCGCAGGGTACCACTGCAGCACGACGGCCGCCTCGCCCACGGACTCGAAGAACTCCAGCCTCACCAGGTGCGCACCGGCGCCTAGGTAGAGGTCCACCGCCGCCGGAGCGCCGCTGGCGCCCTGCCAGCGGTCGAGCACCAGTTGGCCGTCCACAAACAACCGGAAGCCGTCGTCTGCCTGCACCTCAAATCGGTAGGCGCCGGGGGGCAGCTCCAGATAGCGCGTCCAGCGCGCCGAGAAGTCGTCCTCTGGGATAAGGCCGGGGGCCGGGCTGCCCTCGCCCCAGGCGAAGTCCACGGCCAAGTCGTTGCGCACCAGCACCGGCTCGCCGGCCAGATTGGAGTTAGCGAAGTACTCCCCGCGCCAGTCGGGATAGGTCTCCGCCTCGCGCCACGCCACCTCGATGAAGGCATCCCCCTCCGCCTCGTAGTACTCCACCACGAAGGTGTGCTCGCCGGGCGTCAGGTCCAGCGAGAAGGTGTAGGTGGGGTTAGGGCGAACGTCGTGCCACTCGTCCAGCGCCAGGCGGCCGTCCACGTACACCCGCACGCCGTCGTCCGCCCGCACCTCGAAGTCGTAGCGGCGGCCCAGGGTGGTCACCGCCCGGGTCCAGCGGGCTGAGAAGTTGTCGGGGGGAACGCGGAAGCCGGGCGACGCCCGGCCCCAGTCAAACACCAGGGCGGCCTCAACGGTGGTCAGCGCCGGTGGGCCGACCAGGTCCCGGTTGGCGAAGTACTCGGCCTGCCAGCCCGCCCGCGCAGGCGCCTGGGTCTCTGTTGGGGCAGGGGAGGGGGACCCGCCGGCCTGGCTGCCGCCTTCCACCACGGGCAGCACCACCTGGCCGGCAGACGGCGATGGCGTGGCGGTGGGCGGGAAGGCTACCCGTCGCCCCGGCACCGGCGACGGCTCCTGTAGGACACGAAAAGCGCGCGCCACTGCGCCGCTGCGCTCCCCCACGGCGATCACGTAGGTCAGCCCGCGGCCGAAGAGGGGAGCCAGGGGCGCGCGAGCCTCCACCCGCCCTTGGCGGTCGGCCTGAAAGCTGCCGATGCGGGCATCCTCCGGGCACTCGGCCAGGGCGTCAGCGGCCACGCAGAGGGTTACCTTCTCCCCGCGGCGCCAGCCGGTGGCAGTGATGGCCACGTCCCCCAGCGCGCTGAGGGGAGCGGCGGCCGGCATCAGCCGCAGGCGCAGCTCCGGCTGCGGCCGCAGCCAGCGCAGGGCTACCGCCGCCGCCAGGGCCAGGCCGAGCAGCGCTAGGCCAACGCCGATGGCCCCGTAGAGGCGCAACGAGCGTGAGCGAGCGGAGGTGGGTTGAGCAGGGAGGCGATGCATGGCGACCTCGAGATGAACACGCGCGGAGCCCGCCGTCGCTTGGATTATAGCACAGCAGGAGCTAAAGCGCGCGGTCGCCGCAGGGTCGTAGGGGCGTGAGGCTCCCCTGCAAGGCGACTGAGGGCAGGGTCGAGAGATTGACAACCCCAGTAATTGGGATACAATGCCGGTGCCATAGCAGCCGGCCTGTGAAGGATCAGCTAGCAAAACTTGAGCTGATGCGCTATGCACGTCTTAATGGTGCATCCCGACCCACGAGCCTTCCGCGAGGTGCGGTCGTTGCTCGAGGATTGTGGAGCAACCGGGGCCTATCAGCCCAGCCTAGAGGGCATCCGCTACCAGGTCGAGGCCCAGTGCCCGGACCTGATCATCCTGGAGCGGAGCTGCCTGAACCACAGCGGCGACCTGCTGGCTGAGGCCTTTCACCCTGGCCAGCGGCTGCCGGTCTTGTTCCTGACCGCGGTGAACCAGGAGCTCGGCTGGCCTCACGAGGAGCGCGCCCGCCTGGCCGGACTGCTGAGCTTCCTGAGGGTTCAGCAAGAGCGCGCTCGTCCGGCCCAACCGGCCCATGCGGGGCAACCCCCCGTGCTGCAGGTGGGACGCCTGCGCATTCACGCCGGCCGCATGCGCGTCGCCCTGGACGACCGCTGGGTGCGCCTGCCGCCGATCCAGTTTCGCATCCTTCAGCACCTGGCCGCCAACGCCAACGAGCTGGTCACCCACCGCGAGCTCATGGACATCGTGTGGGGCAAGGGAGCGTCCGCCGACAAGACGCCTGACCTGCTCAAGGTGCACATCATGCAGCTTCGCCGCCGGCTGGGCCCCGAGTTTCGCAACTACATCCAGGCCGTGCGTGGCCAGGGCTACGTGCTGATCAACCCGGAAGAGGACAACAACGCCTAACGCGAGGAGCGACCTATGCCTGTTGTACGCTGCAGAATGACCGACTGCGTCAACTGGGACGACGGATACTGCGCCGCCAGCCGCATCAGCATTGACGACGAGGGCGTGTGCCTGACCTACTCCGTCTTCGAGGAGGTCCTGGACGAGGAGGAGGCCCAGGAGGAGTGGGAGGAAGAAGCGGTCGAGGACGAGGAGGAGGAAGACGAGGCCCTCGCGGCCGACGAGGACTACGAGGACGACAAGCTGATCCGCGGCCGGCGGCGGTGGGATGAGTGGTGATCCGTCGCGGGCGCTGTGGACTGTCTGTCCCCTGTGCGGTCGCGCGTTGGTGATCCCGCGTGGCCTGTCGGTGGACGCCGTGTTGTTCTGTCCTCGCTGCGACTGTCTGCTGCAAGTGGTGTCAGTAGATCCCCCTGAGGTTGACTTTCCGCTAAGGTTGAAAACCGGCGACGAGCCCCAAGCGCCCCGTCGGCCGGAGCGTGGCGCCAAAAAGTAAGAGCGGAGATCGCAAGGATCTCCGCTCGTTGGTTTCGGGGGATGTGCGGTGTTTGGACGGCCGATGGGCGTCGCCGAGGGGGACGGGGCTACCAGTCCTCGTCGTCCTCGAAGTCGTCGTCGAAGTCGTCCAGGTCCTCGTCGTCGAAGAACTCGTCTTCGTCGTCCCAGTCTTCGTCTTCGTACTCGAAGAACTCGAAGGCTGTTCCGGGAGCGCCGCACTCAGGGCATTTCTTCGGGCGACGGTTGGAGGCGCCTTCCTCGATGTAGCCGCACTCCATGCACTCCCACTCGCCGTCAAGGACTTCCAGGGACTTGGGCATCGAGATGATCTCCTAACTTGGTGATGCGATGGCTAACACAGGCCAGCCGGCCAGCCGTTCGACCGGCACGTCGGCAGTATACAACTGTGCCATACCCTTGTCAATGCAACGATCGGTGAACTTTCGGTGAACTTTTGGTGAACGCAGATCAGTCCGGGCTCACCGGTCGCTGGGGCTGGGGGCGGGTAGCGGCGTAGCTCCCTAGAACCAGGCCGTAGAGCAGGTGGCCTGCCAGGAAAAGCCAGCTCTTGAACACGTCGCTTAAGTCGGGCTTCAGCCAGCTTAGCACCAGAAAGGTGGCGCCGAACCACAGCATGAAGCCGTAGTACAGGGCCACCAGCACCACCGAACGTCGGTCCATGCGCTCGGCCGCCGAGGCGTAGAGCGCGCCGAACAGCGCGCCGAAGATCAGGTGCGTGGCCAGGCCGACCAGCGAGGCCGGCAGCACAAACCCGGCGTCGGGAGGCTGCCAGCGTCCGAAGAAGCCGCCGATGGCGTTCAGCGGCGTCCACAGGCCCTGGCCAGCCAGAGCGGATCCCGCCATCAACGCGCCGGCCATGGCCGCAGCGGCCATGGCGCCGGCGGCCAGCCCCTGTCGCGGGGTGAGCAGCTCCATGCCGCGCGGGTATTGATGCTGTTCAACGGTCATTGCGCGTTGTCTCCTTCCCAGGCGTCGAACGGCTCGGCCTTCAGGCCGCCGGCCGGGTCGGCCAGGAGCTGGCGCACCCGCAGCTCGGCCTGGCTTAGCTGCCGATCGGCCAGCTCGGCTAGGCGCATGCCGCGCTCGAACTGCTTCAGCGCCTCCTCCAGCGGCAGGTCGCCCGCCTCCAGGGCCTGCACCGCCGCCTCCAGCTCCTTCAACGCCTGCTCAAAGGTGATGCTGTCCTCCATAGAAGTCTACCTGCCTCTCTTCTCTGTAGCGCCCGCCGACGCCAATCAGCACGCCGGGCCGGCCCTGCCCTGTCGGCTTGGTTCACGGCTCTGTCTCCAGCACCACGCTCTGCACCTGGCCGTCGGCTACCTGGATGCTCAGCCGGTCGCCGGGCTGCACCTGGCGGGCGGCGGTGAGGATGGCGCCCGCAGGCAGGACGCGCACGATGGCGTAGCCGCGGGCCAGCACGGCCTGCGGGTCCAGGGCGCGCAGGCGGGCAACCAGGCCCTCCAGCCGCGCGCGGCGCAGGGCCAGGGCGTGGCGCATCTGGCGAGCGGCCGCCTGGCTCAGATCGTCCACCCGTTGGCGTTGGCGGGCTAGGGTGCTCTGGGGCGAGGCGCGCTTGAGGCTGCGCCGCGCCTGCTCCAGCGCCAGCCGATCGGCTGCCAGGCGGCGCCGCATGGCAGCCTGCAGGCGGCCGGCCAAGTCCCGCACCTGTTGGGCCAGGTCGTCCCGGTGCGGCGTGGCCAGGGCGGCGGCTGCGGTAGGGGTGGCGGCGCGCACGTCGGCGGCGAAGTCAGCCAAGGTAAAATCGGTCTCGTGGCCCACGCCGGAGACCACCGGCACGGGGCTGGCGGCGATGGCCCGCGCGACCTGCTCGTCGTTGAAGGCCCACAGCTCTTCGATAGCGCCGCCCCCGCGCGCAACGATGATCAGGTCCAGCGGCTCCACCGTGTTTGACCACCGGTATAGGCGCTCCAGCGCCGCCACGATCTGGGGCGGCGCGTCGGCGCCTTGCACCGCCGTGGGCGACAGGATGACCTCGACCAGAGGATAGCGCACGGCCAGGGTGCGCAGGATGTCGCGCAAGGCGGCGGCCTGCGGGGAGGTGACGACGCCGATGCGGCGAGGCAACGGGGGCAGCGGCCGCTTGCGCGCCTGGTCGAACAGCCCCTCGGCCGCCAGCCGCGCCTTCAGCGCCTCCAGCTCGGCGTACAGCCGTCCCACGCCGGCGGGCTCGATGTACTGGGGGTAGAACTGATAGCGTCCCTGCGGCTCGTACACCGACACGTAGCCGAAGGCCAGCACCTGCTCGCCGTCCACGGGCAGCCGGGGCAGCTTGGCAGCCAGGCTGTTCCACAGGGCGCAGGCGATGGAGGCGCCGCTATCCTTGAGGGTGAAGTAGCAGTGGCCGGAGGGCACGGCGCGCTTGAAGTTGCTCACCTCGCCGGCCAGCCAGACGGCCTGCAGCAGGTCGTCGCTGTCCAGCAGGTCCTTGATGTGTGCGGTGAGCTGGCTGACGGTGAGGATGTTCATGGGGTAGTGCGGCCGGCGTCGGAGTGGGGCCGCAGGTTGCGGCTGGCGGCGGAGAGGGGCATCAGCACCGGCAAGGCCTGGGGTAACACCTCGACCGCAATGGGCGTGGAGCCGTAGGGCTCGGCGTCCAGGTGTACGGGCCGCGGGGGATCGGTCTCGATCTCGACGCGGCAGGCCTGGGCATAGCCCACGGCCGCGTCCTGGATGTGCAGGCCGGTGAGCAGCTTCATCAGGGGCACTACGGCCTCCACCATGGTGCCCTGAAAGAGCACCACGTCCAGCAACCCGTCGTTGAGGTAGGCCTGGGGGGCCATGGAGAGCACCAGGGCATAGTGGCGGATGTTGCTGACCACCGCCAGCACGCCGTGGCCCGACCAGCGGCTGCGGTCCACCCGGAGGCGATAGCGGGCCACGGTGTCGGCCCGCCCCAGCTCGCGCAGGGTGCTGAGCGCATAGGCGGCCGGCTTCAGCGCGCCCTTCGCTTTCAGCTGGTTCTCCACAGCCGCAGCCACCGCCGCGTCCAGCCCAACCCCGGCCCAGCAAACGAAGTGGCGCTGCCGGCCATCGGCTAGGGTCACCCGCCCCACGTCAATCCAGGCGGTGAGGCTGCGCGCAAGCTGCTGGGCCGCTTCGATCAACAGTGGCCGGGGTACGAGCTGCGGCAGCGGCGTCAGGTCCAGGTCGTGGGCCAGGACGTTGGCAGTGCCCAGAGGCAGGACGCCCAGCCGCGGGATGGGTCGTCCCGTCTCCCGCACGGCCAGCAGGCCGTTGGCCACGTGGTGCACCGTGCCGTCTCCGCCGCCGGCCAGCACGGCCTCGTAGCCTTGCTGCGCTGCGTCGGCTGCTAGGCGTTCGGTGTCCCCGGCGCTTTCGGTCTCGAAGATGTCAACGGTCCAGCCAGCGGCCATGAGCGCGTCCAAGGCCTCGGGCAGCTCCTGGCGGCGGTGGGGAAAGCCGGATGTGGGGTTGAGGACGAGGGCAGCGCGCATGATGGAGGTGGCCTTGCAGGGCGCCCTATTCTATCACAGGCCGCCGCGCGCACCAAACGCCTCTCTGCGGGGGAGGGGGACGAGTTCGCACCTGGGGGTGCGAACTCCGCAGGGGAAGGGACGGGGGCGGAGTTCGCACCAGGGGGTTCGAACATCGCGGGGGAGCCCGGCGCCCTCAGGCGCCGGCGCGCATCCGTGGCCCCCTGCAACCTCCGTTGACAAGGCCTGGGGCCGGTGATACAATAGGCACGAAGAAACTTCGTACCCAAGGAAGGGTGTATGGAGTATCGAGATTATTACAAGATTTTGGGTGTGGATAAGAACGCAGACGAGAAGGAGATCAAACGAGCGTATCGCCGACTGGCGCGGCAATATCACCCTGACGTCAACCCGGGGAACAAACAAGCGGAGGAGCGCTTCAAGGAGATCAACGAGGCCTACGAGGTTCTGAGCGACCCCGAGAAGCGCCGCAAGTACGACCAGCTGGGCGCCAACTGGCAAGCCTACCAGCGCACCGGCGCCGACCCCTCCGGCTTCGACTGGAGCCAGTGGATGGCGGGCGGGCCCGGCGGCTCGCGCGTGCGGGTGGAGGTCGGCGACATCGAGGACCTGTTCGGCGAGAGCGGGTTCTCCGACTTCTTCCAGGCCATCTTCGGCGGCGGCGGCTTCCGCACAGCCACGGGCGCGCGAGCACGGCCGCAAGCCCGCCGGGGCCGCGACGTGGAACAGCCGGTGCAGATCACCCTGGAGGAGGCTTTCCACGGCACCCAGCGCATCCTCTCCATTGACGGTAGACGCCTGGAGGTGAAGATCCCGCCCGGCGTGCGGACGGGCTCCCGCGTCCGGGTGGCAGGGGAGGGCTACCCCGGCGCCGGGGACGGCCCGGCCGGGGACCTGTACCTGGTGGTAGAGGTGCTGCCCCATCCGATCTTCGAGCGGGACGGGGACGACCTGCGCTGCGAGGTGCCCATCAGCCTGACCACCGCCGTGCTGGGCGGGGAGGTCACCGTGCCCACCCTCACCGGCCGTGGCGTGCTGCGCATCCCCGAGGGTACCCAGCCGGGCCAAGTCTTCCGGCTGCGCGGGCAGGGCATGCCCAACCTGCGCAACCCCAACGAGCGGGGCAATCTCCTAGTGAAGGTGAAGGTGCAGCTGCCCGAAAAGCTCACCGAAGAACAGCGCCGCCTGTTCCGCCAGTTAGCCAGCCTGGAGCAGCGGTCGTAGCTGCTCCGACAACCCAACCCCATGTTGCCGGCCGGGCGTTCCGGTCGGCCTAGACGATGGAGGTTTGATCATGCTGAACGAAGCCGCCTTGCAAGCGCTGGCGAGCTTCCAGGCCGCTAGCGATGCAGCTCCCGTGCTCAGCCTGTACCTGAACGTGGACCCGCTGCAACGGACCACCGATACCTATAAGCTGGCCCTGCGCCACCTGCTGGACTCGGTGGACGGCGTCGTCCCCAAGGAGGACCGGGCTCGAGTCGAGCGCTACGTCGAGCTAGAGTACGACTGGCAAGGCCGCGGACTGGCCTGCTTCAGCTGCGCGGCGGAGGACTTCTGGCAGGCCTTCCCTCTCAGGGTGCCGGTGGACGACCAGGTGTTCGTTGGCCGGCGCCCCTACATCAAGCCTCTCAGCGACCTGTTAGACACCTACACCCGCTACGGCGTGGTGTTGGTTGACCGAGAGGGCGCGCATGTGTTCCTCTTCCACCTGGGAGAGCTGGAAGATGTGGCCGGCGTCGCCGGCGAGGACGTCAAGCGGCACAAGCAGGGCGGATGGGCTGCGGCGCGGTTCCAGCGCCACGAGGAGGAGACCGCCTATCGCACCCTCAAGGAGGCGGCGGAGATGGTGTCGGACATCGTCCGCCGCGGCCAGTGCCGCTACTTAATCCTAGGCGGCACCGACGAGAACGTGGCGCGCTTCGCCGAGGTGCTCCCCAAGCACGTGCAGCCCCTGGTGGTGGGCACCATGAACGTAGACATCACCGCCAGCCCGGCGGAGGTGGGCGAGAAGTCGCTGGCGGTGATCCACCAGGCCAACGCCGCGCGCAAGCAGGCGCTGGTTGACCAGCTCGTCACCACGGCGGCCAAGGGCGGGCCGGCCGCGCTGGGGCTGAAGGACACGCTGATGGCGGTCTACGCCGGCCGCGCCCACCACTTGGTGGTGGACGACGAGGCGATGGCCGAGGCCTACCGCTGCGATCACTGCGGCTATGTGGACGTGGAGGCTGCCGAGGCCTGCCCGCTGTGCGGCTC
>JANWYQ010000100.1 GCA_025055015.1 Caldilineales bacterium | reverse complement strand
CGGCGGCGCGGCCGGCGCGGCCGTGCGCTGCCTGTCCCAGGACGAGTACTGCGCCCTGGTGGCGCGCGGCGTGTCCGCCATCCGCCAGGGTCACCTCCAGAAGGTGGTGCTGGCGCGGGTGATCGCTGCGCCCCTGCCGCCCGCCCTCGACCCTGTGAGCCTGTTCGACCGACTGGCGCAGCGCTACCCTGCAGCCTTCGTGTCGCTGGTGGCCATCCCCGGGGTCGGCATCTGGCTGGGCGCCACGCCCGAGCTCCTGCTGGAGACCGACGGCCGCCGGCTGCGCACCGTGGCTCTCGCCGGCACCCAGCCCCTCCCTCCCCACGGACAAGCGGCCTCCGTGCGCTGGGGCGCCAAGGAGCTGGAGGAGCAGGCCCTGGTCACCCGCTACGTCGGAGATTTCTTCCGTCGCCAGGGCGTGGCCCCCCGGCAGGAGGGGCCGCACACCGTGGTGGCCGGCCACCTGGCGCACCTCCGGACGAGCTTCGAGGTCTCCCTGCCGCCTGAGCCGCTGGCCCGGCTCGCCACCCAGGTGGTCCAGGCCCTGCACCCCACCCCTGCCGTGTGCGGCCTGCCGCGCGAGGCGGCCGCCGCCTTCATCCTGGCCCACGAGCCTCAGCCGCGCGACTTCTACAGCGGCTTCTTGGGGCCGGTAGCGCTGGACGGCAAGACTGCTCTTTACGTCAACCTGCGCTGTCTGCGGTGGGAGCCGACGCGCGCCCTGCTGTACGTGGGCGCCGGCATCACCGCCTCCTCCGATCCCTGCGCCGAGTGGCACGAGACCGTCCTCAAGGCGCGCACCCTGCTCTCCGTGCTCTACGACACGGCCCAGGCGGTCCCGTCGCTGACACCAATCCCCGTGGCGGTGCGGGAGGCCGTGCTATGAGCGAGAGCCCGGCAGGCTTCGACCTTAACCGCTGGATGGCGGAGCTGGCGGCCATGCTGACGGCCGGCGGCGTGGCCGACGCCATCCTCTCCCCCGGCTCCCGCTCTGCGCCGCTGACCATCGCCCTGGCGGCCCAGCCCGGCCTGCGCTGTCGTGTGGTCTACGACGAGCGGTCGGCGGCGTACATCGCCCTAGGCCTGGCGCAACAGACCGGCCGGCCGGTGGCCCTGGTTTGCACCTCCGGCACGGCGGCCCTGAACTACGGCCCGGCGGTGGCCGAGGCCTTCTACCAGGGGGTGCCGCTGCTGGTGTTCACCGCCGACCGGCCGCCGGAGTGGCTGGACCAACAGGACAACCAGGCCATCCACCAGCGCGGCCTCTACGAGCCCCACTGCCGCGGGAGCTACGAGCTGCCGGTGGACCTGAGCCACCCCGACGCCCGCTGGTTCGCCCGCCGCGTCCTGTCCGAGGCCCTGGCGCGGGCCATGGACCCCCTGCCCGGCCCGGTGCACATCAACGTGCCCCTGCGCGAGCCGCTGTACCCGCGGACGCCCTCGGCGGTGCACCCCCTTGGAGAGGCCCCGCGGCCGACGCAGCGGCTGGCCGCTCAGCCGACCCTGACCGACGCGGCGTGGGAGCGGCTGACGGCCGACTGGCAGCAGGCGCAACGCAAGCTGGTGGTGGCCGGCCTGCACCCGCCGGACCCTGCCCTGAAGGCCGCGCTGAGCGCCCTGAGCCGGCGCCCCGACGTGGCCGTGGTGGCCGACGTCGCCGCCAACCTGCTGCCCGACGCCACCCCCCTGCACCACGCCGACTTGATCCTGCACGCCGGCCCGGACACCCTTAGCCGCTTGGCCCCCGACCTCGTGATCAGCTTCGGCGGGCCGGTGGTGTCCAAGAGCCTGAAGGCCTTCCTGCGGCGCACGCGGCCTGCCGCGCTCTGGCACGTGCTGCCGGCCGGCGACGCGCCCGACACCTTCCAGGGCCTCACCCACGTCGTGCCCATGCGGCCGGCGGAGTTCTTCGCCGGCTTACTGGCGCGCATCCCCTCCCCTGCCCTGTGCGACTACGCGAGCTTGTGGCGCCAGGCCGAGGCGCAGGCCGCCGCCGTTTTGGCCCGCTGCCTGCGCGACGGCGCCTTCAGCGAGCTGCACGCAGTCCACGCTGTGATGGCCCGGCTGCCCGCCCACAGCCGGCTGCAGATCGGCAACAGCCTTGCCATTCGCTACGCGAACCTAATCGGCCACGCGGGCGGCGGCCCCCTCCTCAGCGTCAACAGCAACCGCGGGGTCAGCGGCATTGACGGCACCGTCAGCACCGCCGTGGGCGCGGCCCTGGCCGACGACCGGCTCACCACCCTGATCACCGGCGATCTGGCCTTCTTCTACGACCGCAACGGCCTGTGGCACCCCCACCTCCCCTCCAACCTGCGCATCGTGGTGCTGAACAACCACGGCGGCGGCATCTTCGACGTGCTGGAGGGGCCCGACCGCCTGCCGCAGGCCGTGCGGGAGACCTACTTCCTCACCCCGCAGCCGCTGACTGCTCAGCGCACCGCCGAGGACCACGGCCTGGCCTACCACTGCGCCGCCGACGCCGAGGGCCTGGAGGCCGCGCTGCGCACCTTCTTCGATCCTGCCCTGGGGCCGGCCCTGCTGGAGGTGGAGACCGACATGGCCGTCAACGCGCAGGTGCTGCGCAGCCTGGTGAAGGCAGCCTCGGCCATCGTCCTCGAGCCCGGCTACGCCGCCGCGCCGGCCTGACCCGCCCTATGCCCTCCCCCCTTCCCTGCCTAACCCTCCGCGGGCGTGCGTACTCGGTCGAGGCGCTGAGGGCCTGGCAGCCGGAGAGCGCTCCTGCGGACCTAACGGAGAACGAGCGCACCGCGCTAGCCTTCTGTCAGCGCTGGCTGAGCGGCGCCGACCGGTTCGTGGTCCACACCTCCGGCTCCACCGGACCGCCGCAGGCCATCGCCCTCAGCCGTCGCCAGATGGAGGCCAGCGCGCAGGCCACGGCCGAGGCGTTGGGCCTGACGACCGGCATGGCTGCGCTGGTGTGCCTGCCGGCTCGCTACATCGCCGGCCAGATGATGTTGGTGCGGGGGTTGATGCTGGGCCTGGCGATGACCCTGGTGGAGCCGGCCGCCGACCCCTTTGGCCCCTTGCCAGCCGACGCGGCCTTCGACTTCACGGCCCTGGTGCCGCTGCAGCTGCAGACCCTCCTGGAGGGTCCCCCCGACTACCGGCGGCGGCTGAACCGGATGAGGGCGATCCTGGTGGGCGGCGCAGCGGTGAGCCACGAGCTGGAGCGGCTGGCGCAGGCCGTCGCCGCGCCCATCTACCACACCTACGGCATGACCGAGACCGCCTCCCACGTGGCCCTGCGGCGGCTCAACGGCCCCGACGCCTCGCCGTGGTTCCGGCCCCTGCCGGGGGTGGAGATTGCGGTGGACGAGCGGGGCTGCCTGCGGGTGCGTGGGCCGATGACCGAGGGGCGCGGGGTGCAGACCAACGACCGGGTGGAGCTTGCCCCGTCCGAAGAGCCGTTCGGCGCATCCCCCTTCCGCTGGCTGGGCCGCTGGGACCTGGTGATCAACTCCGGCGGGGTCAAGGTGCCGGTGGAGACGGTGGAGGCGGCGGTGGCGGCGGCGTGGATCGCGCTGGACCTGCCCCCTCGGCGCTTTCTGGTAGGGGGGATGCCCGACCCGCGGCTGGGGGAGGCGGTGACGCTCGTGATCGAGGGGGAGCCCCTGGCCGCCGAGCAGGAGGCGGCGCTGCGCTCGGCCCTTGGCCGCCGGCTGGAGCGCTTCCACCAGCCGCGGCGCATCGCCTACCTGCCCCGCCTGGCCGAGACGGAAACAGGCAAGCCGGACCGACGGCGCAGCCTGGCGCTGTGCCGGCCTTCCTGAACGTGCACATCCAATGAGACAGCGCCCATCCCTTGAGAGACCGGCGCTGGCGCCTGTGAGCGCAGCCGCATCCACGCGGCGCCGCCGTCACTGCGGCGACAGAGGCAGATAGATCACCCTTCCCACCGATACACCGGCCTCAGCCGTGTTGTTGGCCAGCTCGAGCTCCGGCGTCGCTGCCGCGATGGTCACGGTGCTGGCCAAGGAGCTGCCCGGCGCAGCAGCCGCGTCAATGGAGGCTGTCACCATGATGGCGAACGGACCGCTCCGTGCGGGCAGCGCACCGACCGCCCAACGCAGCGTCGGCGAGGCCGCCGTTGGCGGTGGACTGGCGCTGACGAAGGTTAGTCCGGGTGGCAAGGCATGGCTGAGCACAACGCCGTCGGCCGACACACCGGATCGGTTGCCGTAGTAGATGGGATAGGTCACGGTCCGGCCCGGTTGAGCAGCGCGGCGAGGGCTGCTCAACCACACATCGGTGTAGGCGGAGCCAACAGTGACCTCGTCCAGATGGGCGGTAGCGCACAGCTCTCCGGCCGCCTGCAAGACGCGAAAGACCAGGGTTACGTTTTGGCCCGCCCAAGAGGCGAGGTCAAACCACCGATGCGACCAAGCGGGAGCGTTCTCGCGCGAGGTGAACAACGCGCTGCGCACGCCGCTGGCCTCCAGCTCTACCTCCCAGCGGCTGCCGCTGTTGGTAGTCACGTTGTCGAACCGATAGAAGAAGGAGAGCGTGGGGTTGGAGGCCGCAGCGGGTATGGCAAGGGCTTGGGCGAGGAACGAACTTCCCGCTCGGTCAGCAAGAGCCGGCGCGCCGTAGAACACCTGGCCATTGTCCTCCCAGACCACGTGAGGCCTGCCTGCGCTGTCCATGGCCACCTGGAGGTGGCCCACGACTGTCGAGGCAGTTGCCAAAACGTGTTGCCCGTCCCAAGCGCCGGCGGCTTGACGGCGCCGGTAGATAAGCCGCCAGTCGCCAGTCAGTTGGTCGTTCATCGTCCAGACGACGTGCACGTTGCCGCTGGCGTCGGCCCCCATGTGCCCTCGAAAACTGGACCCATCGCCAGAGATCTGCTCCGGGGCTGACCAAGGGCCGCCGCTGTTGCGCCGAAGGTAGAAGAGGGTGGTCCTTAGGTCATCTGACGCGACCAGGAGGTGGAGAACCCCATCGGTCCCGGCGAAAAACGACGGCATCGTGGTAAGACCAGGGCGGTCGAAGATCAACCGCGGCGCCGACCAAGCTCCCGAGGGCAGACGCCGGGCGTAGTGGACCTCCGCATTTTCAGCACGCCAGATCAGGTGAACACCCCCTGCGCTGTCTACCGCGAGCCTGGGCGAGGTCAGCCAAGCACGGGCTACAACGCGCTGAGGAGATGTCCAACCTCCGTCGGCCGGCTTGAAGGCGTAGACAATCCCGCCGTGTTCTTGCCAGGCAACGTGGACTCCACCGCGAGCGTCGACCACCATACTTGGCTCGTTGCCCGATTGCAGGTCAGAGTCCACGCGTACGACAGAGGACCACGCACCGCTGCTCGACCGCTGCACATAGTAGATACCAGGCGTGTGCGTCCAAATCACATGTAAGACGTTGCGACCATCGGCAACCAGTCCCAGTTGTGCGTGCCCGAGGACTTGCGTAACGGTCACAACGGCCGGGGGCGTCCAAGCCCCGCCGATGGTGCGTTGAGCGTACAGAAGCCTCGTCTCCCACCCCGTGTTGACCCACGCGCTCTCGCTCCAGATGACATGGAGAGCTCCTGTTGAGTCCAAAGCCAGCTGCGGCTGAAAGGATGTGAGTGGCGTGTTGGAGATGTTCAGCGGCTGAGACCAGACACCGTCAGGCTCGCGTCGGGCATAGAAAACCTCGAGGTTTTCGGAACCGAGGTTTTCCGACCACACAACGTGAATTGCGCCGCTGCGGTCAACGGCGAACTGAGGGCCAAGCGCAGACAGGGAGGCCCTGGATACCTGCTGGGGCGCTGGAGAATGGCAACCTAACACTGCTCCGTACATGCCGGTGTGGCGGGCGGCGGAGGCCACGCCGACGGGAAAGTCGCCCCCGGCTTGCCACGCGGGCGCCAAACCGGCGCTCTCAAAGCCCCAGTTGGCCAGGCGGTTGTCGCTCGGCGGCATGGCGATCTGGACCTGGGCGTCTTGCCCTGCGCCGAAAGAGGTCGGCGGCAACGCTGCATAGCCGGGCTTTTCCCAGCGAACTGTGTAAAGGTCGGCGGGGATCGCCACGTAGGCGCCGTAGGTGCCGCTCCAGTCGCCGGAGTGGGTTAGGAAGGCTTCTGGCGTTGTGGCTATGGTGAGATCGGCCAGGGGACTGCCCCGGTTGTCGTGCACCTGGCCGCTCGCCGCCCAGGTGTAGACGGTGGTGAAGGTGTCGCCGTCTCCGGCCGGCCATGGCTCCAGGTTCTGAGCGTGGTCCATCGCCCGCACGCGGAAGAAGTACTGGTGACCTGGGACGCCGTCGAAGATGAATTCCGTGCTCGTTCCTCCTGACACCAAGGGCTGCCAAGTGCCGGCCGTTCCCTGGCGGACCTCAACGAAGTAGTCGAGAATTCCGGAGCCTCCCGGATCGTCGCCGCTCCACCGAAGGGGGACGTTGCGGCGGGAGAAGGACGGCAGCGGCGCCAGGCTGCTCACCGGCGGCAGGGCCTCGACAGTGGTAACGGCGTCGGGAGTGGCCGGCCAAGGCTCAACGTTGCCGGCGTGATCTCGGGCACGCACGCGAAACGCATAGCGGCGGCCGCCGATCCCAGGATAGGAGAGGGAGGTCTCCAGGGTTTGAGTCTGCCAGTCGGACCAGGGGCCACTTCCCTCCTTGACTTGGACATCGAAGGTACTGATCCCCGACAAGCCCATGTCCTCCCCTGACCAGCTCACCACAAACGGAGCGGGAGATTGAGCCGGCAAGGGGCTGACGGTGGATGTGGGCGGCTGGATATCGGCCGTTTCCAGAGCGGGATGCCAGTCGGCTTCGCTGCCCGCAAGACCCAAGATGGCCCAGGGGTTGTCAACGCTCACATACTGCATGAGGGCTGAGGTCCAGTACCAGTCGCCTTGATAGTAGATGTACGAGACGCGGGTGAACGCGATAGCCCTGCCGTCGGGAGACCAGCTGCCCGCCAAAAAGTCGGTGTTGGTAAACGGGTTGTAGGCAGCCGGCCGTTGTTGGCTGCCGTCTGCGTTCATCAGCCACAGCTCCTGCCAGCCGTCGCCGTTGCCGTCGGCGTCGAAGGCGATCTGACTGCCATCGGGCGACCAGACAGGGCGTGCGCTGTAGGGCTGGCTCGATACTTGGCGCTGGTTGCTGCCGTCGGGGGCCATCAGCCAGATGCGGTACTGGCCGTTGCGGCGGCTGACAAAGGCGATCTGGGCGCCGTCGGGGGACCACGCAGGCATTCCGTCGAAGTCGGGGTTGTTGGTCAGCCGGGTTTGGCCGCTGCCATCGTGGGACATCACGTAGATCTCTGGCTGGCCATCCCGATAGGATTGGAACACAATCCTGGTGCCATCCGGCGACCAGGCCGGCGCAACGTCGTCGCTCTGGTTGTCGGTAACCGGCGTCAGCCCGGAACCGTCGGAAGCCATGCGATAGATCTCGAAGTCGTTGCCCGCGCGGTCAGACGCGAACACGACCCGGCTCGCCCCCCGATTGAGGCGGGGATGGATATCCATCGCAGGATGGTTCGAAATCGGTGCGGCATTGGCGCCGTCGGCGTCTGCAACGTAGACTTCCCAGTCGTGCAAATTGCGGGCCGACTGGTAAACCAGCCTGGCCCAGGTGGGCAGATTAGTCAGCGCGCCAGCCTGCGTGGTACGGTAGTCAGGCGCAGCCTCGGGCAGCCGAGACAACCGCTCGATCCCTTCGAACAGCGGCCGCGGGGGAGGCGGCTCCTCTGTAAAGGCCGGCACCGACTCCTGGGCATGCTGAGCAGCGCCGACCCCTGTGGCCAGTCCGACCAGACTTGTCAACACGATGGCAACCACCAGAAACACCCTCATCGAAGACCTCCTACTAACACGCCGGCGTTTGTTCAGCGCGCCAGTTCTCACGAGCCTGTTGTCACAGGCGCTCGCTACACGGGGAACGGCTAACCATCTCCACGAAGTTGCGCAGAATGCGCAGGCCCACTGCGTGGCTCTTCTCCGGGTGGAACTGCACCCCCCACAGGTTGCCCCGGTGCACGGCCGAGGCGTAGGGAAGCCCGTAGTCGGTGATGGCGATGACGTCCGTCGGCTCCGCCGGAACGCAGTAGTAGGAGTGGACGAAGTAGGCGAAGCTGCCCGACGCCACACCCGCCAGCAGCGGATCGCGGCCGTCGTGCCAGAGCTGGTTCCAGCCGATCTGCGGCACCTTCAGCCGGGCGCCGCTGGCGTCCACGCCGCCGTCGGGGAAGCGCACTACCCGGCCCGGCAGCAGTCCCAACCCCCGGTGCCGCCCCATCTCCTCGCTCTCCTCGAACAGCAGCTGCATGCCCACGCAGATGCCCAGCAGCGGCCGGCCGGCGGCGGCAACCTCCAGCACCAGCCGGTCGAAGGCCCGCTGCCGCAGCCCCAGGCTACACGCGCCGAAGGCTCCCACGCCCGGCAGCACCACCCCGGCCGCGGCGCGGATCTCCGCCGGGTCGCCGGTCAGGCGGGCATCTGCGCCGACGTGGCGCAGCGCCTTCTCCACGCTGCGCAGGTTGCCGATGCCGTAGTCCACGATGGCGATCATGTCTGCTGCAGCAACTCGCGCACCCGCTTGACGTCCACCTGCCAGTTGCGCACCAGCGCCGGCGGGAAGCGCCCCTGCGCGGTCTGCAGGGTGAGCCGGCGGATCTGGGCCTCGGCATGGCTGGCCTCCTCCGGCGCCAGCTCGCCGGTCCTCACCGCCTGCTCGAACTGCTCCTCGTTGCGCACCGTCACCCGGCCGTCGGGGTCAATCCACAGGTCCAGCAGCAGGTCTACGGTGGACCACTCCTCCGGCTCGATGGTTAGCGGCCCACACACGTCCACCTGGATGCCCACGGGCTGGCCGGCGGCGTCGAAGTACTTTTCCACGATCTGCTCCTCGCGCGTCAGCCAGAAGCGGAACCAGATGTAGCCCGGCCCGCCGATGACCCGCCGCCCCAGGCTCACCGCGTCCGCCGTTGGGCCCCACACCACTCGCTCCACCAGCATGTCGCCGATGAGGGCGGCGCGGTAGTCCGCCGCGTGGGGCAGGTGGCGCCACTGGCCGGCGACGATGCGGCGATCGGCCTTCTCGGCGGCCATCACAGCACCCCCTTGGTGGACGGGACGCCGCGGCGCCGTGGGTCGAGCTGCGTGGCCGCGTCCAAGGCGCGGCCCAGGGCCTTAAACAGCGCTTCGCAGGCGTGGTGATCGTTGCGCGCGTAGAGGACCCGGGCGTGGAGGTTGAGCCGGCCGTGGACCGCCAGGGTCTCGAAGAGGTGGCCGATAAGGTCGGTGCTCAGCGCGCCCAGCCGAGGGGTGCGCCACTCCACGTCGAAGACACAGTAGGGCCGGCCGCCCAGGTCCACGGCCACGAAGGCCAGGGCCTCGTCCATAGGGACATAGCTGTGGGCGGTGCGCACGATGCCCGAGCGGTCCCCCAGCGCGCGGTCCAGCGCCTGGCCCAGACAGATGGCCACATCCTCGGCCGTGTGGTGTTCGTCCACGTGCAGGTCGCCCTGGCCGCGCACCGTCAGGTCGAACAGCCCGTGGCCGGCGAAGAGAGTCAGCATGTGGTCGTAGAAGCCGATGCCGGTGTGGACGTCGGCCTGGCCGCTGCCGTCGAGGGTGAGCGCCAGCTCGACGGATGTTTCTTTGGTCGTGCGAGAGATGGTAGCTTGGCGCATCGGCGTCATGCGTCACGCGCCATCCAGTGCGAAGAAGGAGCCTTGAGCAGCGGGTTACGGGTAGGGGTCACCAGTTCATCAGGCCACATGCGCGCCATAGTACCTCCGGGCACGGCATTATAGCATGCCATTCCGGCGCCTGGCAATTCATCCGTGACGGGGG
>JANWYQ010000176.1 GCA_025055015.1 Caldilineales bacterium | reverse complement strand
GTACATCTCGCCGCCGCTGCCGAAGGGCGCAGTCTCGAAGGTCCCGTTGTTGTTCCAGTTGATCCAGACCGCCAGATAGAGCCCGCTGGCCGAGCCGGTGGCTCCCACCGTGACCTGGAGCTGCAGCTTGCCGGTGTTGGTGTCCCACGAGGGCTGCACCAGGCCGTCCTCGTCGTCCGCGCCGCCGCTGTCGTCGCCGGTGGCGCCGGAGGCCGGCTGCCCCGTCGTCTCTCGATCCACGATAGAGCCCAGCCAGACCGCCGCCGGCCAGCCGCTGACCGCGTCGGGCAGGTGGTCGGCGTTGACGTCGGGATAGAGGATGTGCCGCGGGCCGTTGGAGCCGGCCAGCGTGCCGAAGCTGTCCGGCAGGTCGCCCCAGTCCGTCTGGAAGAAGCCGAAGTCGTTGGTGTCGTCCAGGCTGCCCTGCGCGGGCTGCGTCTGCTCGCCGGCCACGCCGTCGTCGGAGTCCACGCTGTCGTCAGAGCCCTGGTTGGCCGGGCTGGCCAGGTAGTTCGACGGCGCGGCCACGGTGATCACGTACTTCGGCTCGTTGCCGCCGCTACCGTAGATGCCCACGCCGTCGTGGTCCTCGTCCAGCAGCAGGTTGGTGAAGCTGTAAGCGCCGTTGGCGTCGGTCACCGTCCTCACGGTCACCACCGCGCCGTTGGGATAGGTGATGGTCAGCACCACCGGAACGCCGGCAATGCCCGGCTCCCCGGCGTCTTGGATGCCGTCCCCGTCCAGGTCGTACCACACTCGGTCGCCGGCCGTGCCGGGGTCCAGGTAGTAGCCGAAGTCGGCGTAGGTGACGTGGACGCCGCCACTCACGGTCACCGACAGCGGGTCGGCCTGGCTGTGGCCGTCGGTGTTGGCCGTGCCCTGGGAGTGCCAGTAGCCGCTCAGCACCCCGTACTCGTCGGTGACGTCCACAGTGTAGGTGCCGTCGGGCAGGTTGGCGAAGCTGTAGGCGCCGTAGCTGTCGGTGACGGTCCGACCGACCACACGGCCGCTGCTGTCCCGCAGCACCACGGTGACGCCGGCCAGCCAGCCGGTCTCGGCCTCGTCCATGAAGCCGTCCGCGTCGGCGTCGGTCCAGATGGTGCCGGAGATGCGGTTGGGGGTGGCGGGCACGTAGCCGAAGTCCTGGAGCAGGTTGACCTGCCCGGCCGCAGTGAGGGTCACGCTGGACTGGTGCGCTGTGCCGGCGTCCGGGTCCACGCTGTTGACCAGGCCGGAGCCGCCGTTGGGCAGGGTGGTGGTGTCCACCTTGACGACGAATGTGCCGGGCGCCAGGCCGCCGAAGGCGTAGCGACCGTTCTCGTCGGTGTAGGTTGTCGCCAGGAGGATCGTGCCCGTGCTGTCGTACAACCGCACCCGCACTCCCTCCAGGCCCTCGCCGGGATCGTAGTCGTTCTGGCCGTCTCGGTCCAGGTAAACCACATCGCCGATCAGGCCGGTGACGCCGCTGTGTCCGGCCGGCGTGAAGCCGAAGTCGTTGGCCAGGTACGCGCTGCTGCCGTCCACCGTCAGGGTATGTCGTCGGTCCAGAGTGGTGTCGGGGTCGCCCGTCTGGGCCAGACCGTCCAGCACGTGGGCCGTGTCGTTCACCCACACGGTGTAGGTGCCTGCGGGCAGGGCCGGGAAGGCGTAGTAACCGTTGGCGTCGGTGACCGTGGTGGCGATCACCCGGCCCTGGCTGTCTAGCAGCACCACCGTCACGCCGGGGATGCCGTAGTCGCTGCCGTCGAAGACGCCGTCCGAATTGGTGTCCAGGTAGATGCGGTCGCCGACGGTGCTGGAGGCGGCCGGCCGGTAGCCGAAGTCGGCGTTCACGTAGACATCGCCGGGGGCCAGCAGGATGGGCGCAGTGGTCTTGCTGTCCAGCACGCCGTCCGGGTCGCCGGTTTGGGTGTAGCCGGAGGGCGCAGTCACCCGCACCTCGTAGATGCCCGCGGGCAGGTCGTCGAACACGTAGCCGCCGTCGGGGCCGGCGGTGGTCGCAGCGTACTGCGCATCTATCACGCCGTCGTTGTTGGAGTCGTACCACAGGGCCACGGTGACGCCGGCCAGGCCGATCTCGCCGAGGCTGCGCACGCCGTCGCCCGCGTCGCTCCAGACGGTGCCGGCGATGGCGCCCGTCCCGGCGCCGCCATCCACGTCGCCGGTGGCGGCCCAGTTGTAGCCGAAGTCGGCCGCCATCATCTCCTGCCAGGCGCTGATCGTCACCGTGGCGGCGTGGGCCGTGCCCAGACCATCGTAGTCAAAGGTGGGGTTGGCCGCCAGCCCGGCCGGCATGGTGGAGGTGTCCACGCGGACGACGTAGGTGCCGGGGGCCAGGTCGGTGAAGACGTAGGCGCCGGTGACATCGGTGACGGTGTAGGGCTCGTTGGCGTCCCATTGGCCGTTGTTGTTGGTGTCCAGGTAGACGCGCACGTTGGCGATGCCGGCCTCGCCCGCGTCCTGAACGCCGTCGCTGTCCTCGTCCAGCCAGACCCGGTCGCCCAGGGTAGCGCCGGGAATGGTGACGATCTTCAGCGCCTCGTCGTGGTAGACCAGGTTGTCGTTGTAGGCCCGGCCGTAGGGGTTGTGGTTGGCCCACCAGTCGTTCTGCGACGAGCC
Organism: Caldilineales bacterium; assembly: GCA_025055015.1. GTDB lineage: Bacteria > Chloroflexota > Anaerolineae > JAAEKA01 > JAAEKA01 > JANWYQ01. The sequence continues at coordinate 4,662 of JANWYQ010000176.1, read as the reverse complement.
GCGCTCGCGCAGGGGGTAGACGCCGGGCTTGGCCGAGGAGGGCACCGTCACCTTCAGGATAACCTTCGTGGTGCCGCCGTTGGGCGCCAGGTCGCCCGAGTCGGGGATGCCGTCGCTGCCGGTGTCCTGGGCCGATGTGATGGTGTCGTTGTTGTCCAGCACGGTGCGGTCGCCGCTGCTCTCGGTGGCCACGTGGAGGCAGGTGGTGCTGGGACAGCTGAGGCTGGTGTAGACGCCCACGGCCGGCGCACTCGAGGAGGCATCGCGATACACCTCCAGCCCCCAGCCGTTGGGCAGGTTGTACACCGTGATGTTGCCGCGGTCGGTGGTGTCGGCCAGGTTGGTCCACGACTGCACGAACCAGACGGTGCTCCCCGGCGCAGCCTCGGTCTGCAGCGGATCGGGGAAGATAATCCCCGCGACCAGGCCGGGCTTGTAGCCGAAGTCCACGTCCTGGCGCTGCTGGCCGGCGCTTACGGTCACCGTGGCCTTGTCGTCGCGGCCGCCGTCCAGGTCGTAGGTGGGGAAGTAGCCCGCCGGCAGGGTGGACCGATCTACCCGCACCAGGTAGGTGCCGGCGGCGAGCTGGTCAATCACGTAAGCGCCGTTGGCGTCGGTGACCGCGTAGCGCTCGCCCGGATCGCGCACGCCGTTGTTGTTGGCGTCAATGTAGACCACCACGCCGCCGACGCCGACCTCCCCGGTGTCCTGCACGCCGTCGCTGTCGTCGTCCCGCCAGATGCGGTCGCCGATGCTGGCCAGGCCCAGATCCGGCAGGTCGAAGCGGTAGTCCTCCACCTCGCCGCCGGCCACGAAGCCGGTGGGCGCGACGGCCGCGGTGCAGTTGCCGGCGCCGTCGGTCGGGCTAAGGCGGAAGCGGAAGTAGAAATACTGCTGCGGCGCGCTCACCAGGCCGGGAGGCACGGTGGCTGTGACGTTGTTGGCTCCGGGGTTCACCTTGACGTTCTGCACGATGTGCTCGGAGTAGGTGGTAGAGCCAACGGTCGCGGTGTCGTAGCCGCCGACCTTGGTGAAGTTGCCGTCGGAGGCCGGAGGCGTCGCGCCGCTGTCGTTGGTGAAGTCCATCCAGGCGTTCAGACAGCCGGCTGCGTTGGAAACGGTCACCGAGAACGCCGCGTTGCCGTTCTCCCAGTTGTAGGCCGTGCCAGCAACTGCAACGCCGTCCTCGTCGTCAGCTTTGGGCAACGTGGTCTGGTTCAGGTCGTCACCGTCCGCAGCCAAGCTCGGCTGGCCCTGCAGATCGCGGTCCAGGTAGGTGCCCAGCCGCAGGCCGGAGGCGGCCAGGGAATGGCGCGGGCCGTTGGCCGCCAGCGAGGTGCCGTAGCTGTCGGGCAGGTCGCCCCACTCGTTAGCAGCCACCAGGTTGGTGACACAGCTGCGCACCGTGCCCGCAGCGGTGTAGGCCGTGGCGCAGTTCTGCACCTCCTCGTACACCGGCTCGGGGTTGATGTTGCGCAGGGTCACGTCGAAGCGCACGTAGAAGGTGGCCCCGGCGCCCAGGTTGCCCAGCAACACGCCGCCCGGCGCGTCCAGGGGGAAGGGAGTGCCGGAGGAGTCGTCGGGGATGGACTGCCAGCCGCCGCCGGTGTCCTTCTGGGTGGAGTTGGCCACGTAGTCGGTGTGCGCGGGCACCGTGTCGTAGACGTAGACGTTGTTCACGGTGCCGCCGCCGGTGTTCTTCACGCTGATCAGGTAGGTGACCGTGTCGCCGGGGCTGAGCACGCCGTCGCTGTCCGCGTCGGTCTTGAGCGCCAGGCTCTTGGCGCCCTCGATCATACGCAACGGCGGGACGGTGACGCCCACGTCCAGGCCAGGCGCGCCGGCGCTGGCCGTGCGGGGATCCTGGCCCCAGGCCAGCGCCAGGTTGCAGCCGGGGGTACCTCCCTGGCCGACGCCGGAGGCTGTGCGGCTCCACACCCGGGCGCCGCTCTGATCGTAGGGCTCCGCATCCAGAGGCGGCTCGAACAGGCGCACCGACTGCAACCGCGCCACCAACATGCCGTTGTTGGAGGTGCTCTCGCTGATGCCGTCCACGGTGTCCAGGGTGTCGCCGTCGCCGTTGAGGTCCACCAGGTCAGCCGTGCCGTTGTTGTCCCAGTCCACGTAGACGTAGGTGCCGCCCGTGGTGCACGCTGCCGTCACCCACAGCGGGCCGCCGTTCTCGTTCGGGTTGGTGGAAGAGGTGGGATCGCGGCCCAGCCCCAGTCCCACCAGCGCCTCGGTGGACAAGAAGGCGTCCGGGTAGAGGGTGAAGCTCCAGTCATAGGCGGTGGCCAGTGCGTCAATGGTGCCGACGCCGAAGAGCTTATGGGTGGTCGGATTGCCCGAGGCATCAGAGGCGAAGCAACGGGCGCCCTGGCCGTTGACCAGGTCCAGCGTCACTGCGCCCCGCACAGCCACCGGCCCCAGGGTGGTGTTGGCCGCGCCGTAGCGCTCGCAGGTGATGTAGATGCTGGTGTTGTTGACGGTGGGGTTGTAAAGGAAAAGCCGCGTGGGGCCGGAGGCGTCGGTGTCCACGCCTACGGGGCTCCAGGCGCTGCTGCCGTAGGCGCTCTCCGGCAAGAGGGCCATATCGCGCGAAGCGTAGCTGCTGCCCACGTCCCCCGTCACCAGCAGGACCTGCACCGGCTTGTCGGCCAGGACACGAGCGCCCTGGCGGGTACCGGTGATCAGGTAGCTGCCTCCCTCCTGGAGCGCCACGCTGGTTTCGTAGGTCCCGTTGGCGTCGGCGTCTATCTGCACGGTGGTGTTGTTCTCCGCAGCCATGATGGAGAGGCCGCTGAACTCGAACATCTGGCCGGCGTTGGCGGTGTCCACGCCCACCGGCGCCTCGTAGGCCGTGCCCCACTCCGCGGTGGCGTACATCTCGTGGGCAAAGGCGTTCAGAGTGCCGCTGCCGGTAGCCCACGCGGCCCGCGCCATGGCGATGGAGCGGCTGGCGCCGATCTTATCTCTGCCGTCGAAGCGGATGACCGACGAGTCCCGCGTCGGGCAGCCCCAGGCCACCTGGACGTTGTCCACGCTCCAGTACTCGCCGGTCTCCAGCTCGTCCAGGATCAGGAAGCGCACCCGGGTGTTGGTGGCAAAGTTGGCCACGCTGTACCACTTGGCGCTGGCGTCGGCCGCTGCGTCGAAGACCTCCAGGGTGGTGTAGGTGGCGCCGCCATCGGCAGAGACCTGCACGGCCAGGCGGTCCTCGTTGGCGTCAATGCCCGACTGGCCCAGGACGAAGGTGAGGGCCGCGCAGGCGCCGCCGGCCGGCAGGGTCACCCCGCGCGCGATGCTGTCGCCAGCCTCGACGCCGGTGGTGGACTGGAAGCGCAGCACGCCGCTGGTGATGAGCATGGAACCGGCGGTGGGGGAGTTGTCGTCGTTGGCCTCCACCCAGTTGGTGGACCAGTTGACGTTGCCGCTGTTGAGGTTGTAGGCTGCAGAGCCGAACTGGTCGAGAACGTAGGACGCCGCAAAGCCGCTCAGCGCGACGGTGTTGTCGGGGATGACGATGTCGCCGGCCACGAAGACGTCGTTGGCGTCGGTGCAGGCGATGGCCACGCCATTCTTGTTGGGCGGGCAGCCGTCGTCTGCCTCGCCGTTGCCCCAGATCTGCGTGCCGCCGGGGTTAGAGGTGCTGTAGAGGTTGGTGGGGTTGGCGATGTCGGAGTCGTAGCCGTTCTCCCACTGGTCGTAGTAGACGTAGGTGCCGCTGACGCCGATGGCAATGGAGAAGTAGGTGTTGACCGGCGTGTCGGCGGCGCTGTTGATGGCGTCCAGCACCTGCAGCGCGTCGGCCTCGGGCAGGGTGAGGTAGTAGACCTGCACCGGGGCAGGGTTGGAGGCCAGGACTGCGGTCGGCCCGATCAGGGCCAACAGGGCAAGCAAGACTAGCAGCGCGCGCACAGCGCGGAAACCTTGGTTGTTCTGAGTCCTGTGTGTGTACATGGTGCACCGACTCCTGCAGTCAGCATCGACTCTGCGGGAACGGCTACCGATCTGATGACGTACGCCACGGTCCCGCCCACGTCATTCGCCATCCGCCCCTCACGCTGCCAAGGCTTGAACATATTCAAGGGGATCCTCAAGGGTATTCTCCCAGGACAAGCCGCAGATCCCCGAAAGAGCACCCAACGCGTGCCACACACCCGTCGTCGTGCGCTTGCCTGTTGAGCGATCTAGGGCGGCCAGCGAGGCTTCTTGCGAGGACCTTCCTATTTTACACCCACTGGGGTCCTCTTACATGAGGACGTGATTACGGGTCTCACGTTACGCCCCCTCCCTCGGCAGAAACCGGGCAAAAACGATCGGAAGGGGGGTGCCCCAACAAGCGCTTCAAGGTTCGCCGATGGACTGGCCGGGCAGCCTTCGCTACAAGGCGCAAGGGCCGGCGCCTCGCCCGGCGCAACATGACCACGGCCAGACCGTTAGGCCGCCGGCCGACCTTCAGTTGACCAACGGCAGCCACAGCCGCCGCGGCGGGCCGGCCGGCGCCGCCTGCGCGCTCACCGGGCCGTGGAGGGCCGTCGCGCCCTGCAGGTCCACCGCCTCCAGCCAGTACCAGTAGGTGCGGCCGGGCCGGACGGCCGTGTCCACGTAGCGGTAGCTGGCGCCGGCCGCGCTCCCCGGCGCAGCCGCGGGCACGAAGGC
>JANWYQ010000143.1 GCA_025055015.1 Caldilineales bacterium | reverse complement strand
CGAGCACAAGATCTTCACCCAGGGCGTGATCTGGGACATCAACTCCTTCGACCAGATGGGCGTGGAGCTGGGCAAGCAGCTGGCCAAGGCGATCCTGCCGGAGCTGGCGGACGACCGGCCGGTGCACAGCCACGACTCGTCCACCAACGGCCTGATCAACTACTACAAACAGCTCCGCTGACCACACCCTCCATGCCTGCGCCTCCCGACTGTCAGCGCTGCCCGGCCCTGGCGGCCAACCGCCGCTGCGTAGTGAACGGCTACGGCGACCCCCGGGCGCGCGTGATGGTGGTGGGGGAGGCGCCGGGCCGCCACGGTGCGGACCGCACGGGCGTGCCCTTCACGGGGGATCGCTCCGGACGGCGGCTGCAGGCGCTGTTGATCCGAGCCGGGCTGTCGTGGGAGGAGGACCCGGCGATGGAGCGGCCGCGGCTGCGGGGGGTCTTCCTCACCAACGTGGTGCGCTGCAACCCGCCGGGCAACCGCAACCCGACCCCCCAGGAGACAGCCAACTGCGCGCCGTTCCTGCGGGAGGAGCTCGAGGCGGTGCGGCCGGCGGTGGTGGTGGCAGTGGGGTGGTTCGCCGCCCGCTGGGCCTTCGCCGAGCTGCTGGGACAGCGGCCGCCCGCGGGCATGCGGGCGCTGCACGGCCGGCGCTGGGCGTGGTTGGCTGCGGCGGACCGGCGGCCGGGCGTGCTGCTGTGCTTGGTGCACCCGGCGCGGGTCAGCCGGCAGCAGTGGCAGGAAGCCGAGGAGGCGTTGGCGGCGGTGTTGCGCGAGCAGGCGCTATCGCCTTCCATCTCCTCGGAGGGCTGCGAGGCAACTCCTGCAGTCGCTCGTGCAGCCACAGCTTAGCCAGCGTCTGTGGCCCCGCAGTCACGGCTGATGCCCGGCCAGGCGGCCAAGGCCGGGTCTCGGGTGCTGCGGCGCCGCAACGCAAGGACGTTAAAAAAAGAACAGGCCCTTGGCGATGCTGCCCACAGACACCCCGCCAAGGGCCTGCAGAGTCGAGCTAGGGTCGCCGGCTAGCGCCCGTTCACGCTGAGCAGCAAGCGCTCTAGCGCGTCCACTCCCTCCGGCAGGGTGGGTCCCAGGAAGAGCCCCTGCATCTGCGTCCGCAGCTCCGGGTGGTTGTTGAACGCTGCGCCGCCGTAGGCCACCACCGGCCGGCCGGTGCTCGCCGCCTCGGGCAGCCACTCCGGCCACTGCAACAGCTGTCGCGCCGACTGCTCTGTCATGGCCGCCACCACCACCGCGGGCGGGTCAATATCCCGCACGAACTTGGCCAGGTCGTGGAGCGGCACCGATTGGCCCAGGTAGGCCACCGGCCAGCGGCGGCGGCGCAGCAGCACCCCCAGCATCAGCAGGTTTAGCTCGTGCCACTCGTCCGGCCCGCAGGCCAGCACCACCGGCTTCATCGCCTGCACGGGCGGGCCGGAGATCATCCACAGGGTAAGGCGTTGGCGGATAAACTGCGACGCCAGGTGCTCGGTGGCTACGTTGATGCGTCCCGCGACCCACCCCTCGCCGATGTCCACCAGGGCCGGCCGGATCACCTCCAGGATCAGGTCCTCCATGGGGTAGATGGCCAGCACCTCGCCCAGCACCTGCTCGGCCTGGGCCAGATCGTGGGACACCAGCGCGTTGACCAGGCGCTGCTGAAAGGCAGCCAGCGGCGACAGCACGGCCGGCCCCATCGCAGGCGCCACCTGGGGCAGCGCTGCCGCGGCGGGCGCCGTAGGCGCCGGCGCTGCGCCTGTGGACTGGCCAGGCGGCTCGGCAGGCGCAGTGGCGGTCGGCGGCGACTCGGTGAGGCGCCCGGCCCGCTCGCGGCTGCGCAGGGCGCGGATAGCCTGGGAGGTCTGCACGCCCTCGTCAATGCTGGCCTTCACCCAGCGCAGGCGCAGCAGCTCCCGCTCGGAGTAGAGCCGGTGGCCGCCAGCGGTGCGGGTGGCTTTGGGGAACTTGTAACGGCGCTCCCACACGCGCAACGTCGCCACCGGGATGCCGGTCATGCGCGAGACCACGCCGATGTTGTAGATCGGCTCGTCGCTGGCGGTCCAAATGCTTTTGTTCAGATCCATGGACGACCTCTACGCGTACTCTACGCGTCGCAAACCCTGTCCAACGCCGCAGCGTGCACGCCGGAGGGAATGTTTTTGGTCTGGCCGGCGGCTCTCAAACCTGCGGCGCAAACAACGAGAAGGCAAACTTTTGGTTTTTTTCTGACGTAGCCGAGTATAGCACAGCGTCCTATTTTTGTCAAGATTATCTAGACACGGCTTTGGCGAAATCTTGACATAGCGCCGGACCTGTGGTAGCATCCCTTTCGCTGAGGAGGCGCAGCAGGCGCCGAACTAGGCGCTTGGGCGCCCCAGCTTCGCGGCGCCAAACCTAGACCAAAGAAAATCACCAAGGCACCAGGAGAGCAGCTCATGCGCGTTATTGTGACGGGTGGAACAGGCTTGATCGGCCGGCCGCTGGCGGCAGCGCTGGCGGACGCCGGCCATGAGGTGATCGTTCTCAGCCGCAGCCCGGAGAAGGCCGCTGGGCTCGGCCAAGGGATCCAGGTGGTTCGGTGGGACGGCCGCACCGCCGAAGGATGGGGCTCCCTGGCCGACGGCGCTGGAGCCATCGTGAACCTGGCGGGCGAGAGCATTGCCGAAGGGCGTTGGAGCGACGAGCGCAAGCGCCGCATCCGCGAGAGCCGCGTCAACGCGGGCAAGGCGGTGGTGGAGGCGGTGCAGGCCGCCCGACAGAAGCCGGCGGTGCTGGTGCAGGCCTCGGCCGTGGGCTACTACGGGCCCCGCGGGCCGGAGACCGTGACCGAGGACACGCCCCCCGGCAAGGACTTCCTGGCCCAGGTGTGCGTGGACTGGGAGGCCTCCACGGCGCCGGTAGAGGCTATGGGCGTGCGCCGGGCCATCGCGCGCACCGGCATCGTCCTCAGCGCGGACGGCGGCGCCCTGCCGCGCATGTTGCTCCCCTTCAAGTTCTTCGCCGGCGGCAAGCTGGGCAGCGGCCAGCAGGGCTTTCCCTGGATCCACATCGCCGACGAGGTAGCGGCGCTGCGCTTCCTGATGGAGAACCCGGCTGCGTCCGGCCCCTTCAACCTGGCCGCGCCCAACCCGCCGACCAACGCCGAGTTCATGCGGGCCGTGGGTGAGGCCATGGGCCGGCCGGCCGCTATGCCCACCCCCGCCGCGGCCCTGCGCGCGGTCTTCGGCGAGATGGCCACGGTGCTGCTGGACGGCCAGCGGGCGGCGCCCAAGCGCCTGTTGGACCTGGGCTTCCAGTTCCGCTTCACCGATCCCGTGGCGGCGCTGCGCGACCTGCTCCGGCGATGATCTACCGCCACCGCTTCACCGTGCGCGCGCCGCTGGCCGAGGTAGCCGCCTTCCACAGCCGCTCCGCCAGCATGGCCGCCATCACCCCGCCCCCCATCGTGGTGCGCGTCCACCGGGCGCCGGAAACCCTGGGGGAGGGGGATGAGATGGACTTCACCCTGTGGCTGGGGCCGCTGCCCGTGCGCTGGGTGGCGCGCATCGAACAGGTGAGCCCTACCGGCTTCGTGGACCGACAGATGCGCGGTCCCATGGCCCGCTGGGAGCATCGCCACACCTTCGAACGGCTGGACGACGAGACCACCGCGGTGGTGGACGAGGTGACCTTAGCCGTGCGGCGCCATCCCCTGTGGGGCCCCGTGGGGCTGGGCATGGCCCTGGGGCTGCCGGTGCTCTTCGCCTATCGCGGCTGGCGCACCCGGAAGCTGCTGGAGCGCCGGGCGCTTTCGGAGCAGGCTACCGGTGATGGCTCTGGTCGCGGCCGGCTTGGCCTGGGGTAGGGCGGCGCGGCAGCGCAGCCGGCCCGAGCCGCGTCATCCACCGGCTGAAGCCTCACTCCTGATGTACCACTTCCGCCGGCAGGATCCGAGCCTTTAGGCGGGTCTTTCTATTCGCCGGCCAAAGCCTCGCCATCTTCTACCAAGCAGACCAGCTGCATGCACCATCCAGCGCGCACTGACCAACCCCGCATCGTCGTGATCGGCGCAGGCGTGGGCGGCTTGACCGCCGCGGCCGTGTTGGCTCGCGCCGGGCTCGACGTCACCGTCCTGGAGGCCCACGTCTACCCCGGCGGCTGTGCCGGCACCTTCTACCACCAGGGCTACCGCTTCGAGGCGGGCGCCACCCTGGCCGGCGGCTTCTACCCCGGCGGGCCCATGGAGCTGACGGCGCGCGCGGCCGGCGTGGCCGACTGGCCGGCCCACCCCTCGGACCCGGCCATGGCGGTGCACCTGCCGGACGGCGCCCAGGTGGTCCGCCACGGCGGCGAGGCGCGCTGGCAGGAGCACCGCGCCGTTTTCGGTCGGCAGGCCGATCCCTTCTGGCGCTGGCAGGAGCGCACCGCCGACGCCCTGTGGGACCTGGCGCTGCGCCTGCCCCCCTGGCCGCCGCAGACCCCGGTGGAGCTGGCCCACCTGATCGGCTGCAGCGTGGGCTGGTTGGCGGCCGACCTGCGCCGCCTGAGCCCTGGCCTGGCCGCCGACGCGTTTCGCCCGGTGGCCGCCCACCTGCGCGGCGCATCGGAGCGGCTGCGCCTGTTCGTGGACGCGCAGCTGCTGATCGCCGCCCAGACCACCAGCGCCCACGCCAACGCCCTCTACGGCGCCAGCGCGCTGGACCTGCCCCGCCGTGGGGTGGTGCACCTCACCGGCGGCATCGGCGCCATCGCCGAGACCCTGGCCCAGGCCGCCCAAGCCCATGGCGCAGCCGTGCGCTACCGCCAGGAGGTCACCCGCATCCTGGTGGAGGACGGCCGGCCGGTGGCCGTGGAGACCCGCCGCGGGGAGACGATCCCCGCCGACGTGGTGATCGCCAACCTGCCGCCCTGGAACATCGCCCGGCTGCTGGGCGACGCGGCGCCGGCCCGTCTGCGTCGCCTGCCCCGGCGCCCCCGGGACGGCTGGGGCGCGTTCACCGTCTACGTGGGGCTGGACGCAACGGCCGTTCCGCCCGACTCGCCTTTGCACCACCAGGTGATCGTGCGGGAGCCGCTGGGCGAGGGCAACACCGTCTTCCTCTCCCTCAGCCCGGCGTGGGACCCCAGCCGCGCGCCGGCCGGCCAACGTGCGCTCACCATCAGCACCCATACTGCCCTGGACCCCTGGTGGGACCTGTTCGAGCAGGACCGGTCGGCCTACGAGGCGCGCAAGGAGGCCTACGCAGACCGCCTGTTGGCCGCAGCGGAGCGAGCCCTGCCCGGCCTGCGGGACGCAGCGCGGCTGGTGTTGCCCGGCACGCCGGTGACCTTCCAGCGCTTCACCCGCCGCGATTGGGGCTGGGTGGGTGGCTTTCCGCAGACCAGCTTGGCCCGCGCCTGGCCCCCGCGGCTGATGCCCAACCTGTGGATGGCGGGCGACAGCATCTTCCCCGGCCAGTCCACGGCTGCCGTGGCCCTGGGCGGCCTGCGGGTGGCCGATGCCGTGCTCTCGGCCCTGCCGGCCCACGCTGTCGAGAATCCGGTGCGCCGGCTGCTGGCGGCTGCCTGAAGCCCGGTCCCCTTGGAAGCCGGCTCGGGCACGACGCCTTGGCGCTTCGCCGCCGATTCGGCCCATTTCGTGGAAGCGGTATAATTGGTGGGGAAGAGGCGTCACCCACCGCGAAAGGAGAGACCTATGAAGATCGGGATCGTCGGTAGCGGCATGGTCGGCTCGGCGACCGCCAACGCCATGGTGTTGCGCGGGATCGGCCGTGAGATCGTCTTAGTGGACCTGAACATGAAGCGGGCCCAGGCGGAGGCGGACGACATCCTGCACGCCGTGCCCTTCTCCAACAGCCTGGACGTGCGCGCCGGCGACTACCCCGACCTGGAGGGGTGCTCGGTGGTGGTGATCACGGCAGGCGTAGCCCAGCGCCCCGGCGAGACGCGGCTGGAGCTGTTGGGCCGCAATGCCGGCGTATTCCGGCAGATCGTGCCCCAGGTGCTCACCCATGCGCCGGACGCTGTGCTGGTGGTGGCCACCAACCCGGTGGACGTGATGACCCACATCGCTGCGCACTACGCCGCCCGGTTCGGCGTGCCCTCGCACCGGGTCCTGGGCTCCGGCACCACCCTCGACACCGCCCGCTTCCGGGCCATCCTGGGCCGCCACCTGGGCATTGATCCCCGCCACGTGCACGGCTACGTCCTGGGCGAGCACGGCGACTCCGAGGTGCTGGCCTGGTCCCAGGTGACGGTGGGCACGGTGCCGCTGATGGACTTCTGCCGCCAGCAGGGGATTGACCTGGGCCCCGAGGTGCGGGCGCAGATTGACCACGCCGTGCGCCGCGCCGCCTACCACATCATCGAGGGCAAGGGCGCCACCTGGTACGGCATCGGCGCGGCCCTGGCGAACATCGTCCACGTCATCCTGCGGGACCAGCGCTCGGTGCTGACGGTGTGCACGCCCCGGGCCGAGATCGCCGGCGTCCAGGACGTGACGGTGTCGGTGCCCCAGGTGGTGGGCAGCCAAGGGGTGCTCTCCACGCTGCTCAGCCCCCTCTCCGACGAGGAGATGGCCCTGCTGACGGCCAGCGCTCGGGTGGTACGCAACGCCCTGGACGGCTTGTTGGAGCAAGGGAACCTGTAGCGAAGGGCTGCGGCGGCAGGGACGGCCAAACCACGGATCGGGGCCTGCCAGATGCTTCGCCGGCCGTGCACCTCCCACGGAGAAGGCCGCCCTGCGCAGGCGCCGCGCACCGGCGCGGCGGGCCTGCACCTTCGGCCCAAGCCATGAGAAGCGCTCTGCCGGGACCCGGCGAGCGCTTCTCTGTTGGTGGCGCCCTCTGTTGCTCGTGGCCCCGCAGCGCGTTGCCTGAGGGGCAGACCTGTGCTACAATGGGTCTGGTTGCCGGCCCAGCAGCTGCACCGGCGCTGCAGACCGGCTTGCATCCCCCGCACGGAGTCCCTGGCCCCTATGGACAACTTCTTTCAGCTCACACGCCGGCACAAGATCGCCCTGGCCCTGGCGGCCCTGCTGGTTCTGGCGCTGATCGTCCTCACCTTCGTCTTTCTGGCGAACAACCCCCCGATCACTTCCGTCGTGCGAGATCTGTTCATCATCGTGCTGGCGGTGCAGCTCTTCGTGCTGGACCTGATGGTTATCCTGTTGCTGGTCCAGATGGTGAAGCTGATGCGCTTCCTGGTCACCGAGCTGATGCCGGTGGTGCGGGACATCCAGACCACCACCGGCACCGTGCGGGGCACGGCGGAGTTCATGAGCGAGAGCGTGGTGTCCCCCACCATCCAGGTGGTGAGCAAGCTGGCAGGGATCCGCGGTTCCCTGGACGCGGCGTTGGGCGGCGGCAGGCGTCGCCGGTCGCGCCAGCCGGCCGGCCCCGCGTCCGGCGCAGAGCCGAGCTCACCCGGCGCCTCGCCGGCGGAGCAGCCGACGCCTTGAGCTGAGAGGCGCCACGGCCCCGAGAAAGAACAACAACCCCAGACAAACGTTGAGAGCTAACCCATGTCCGCACAACCCAAGTCCAACGCCATGCTGGTCGGGTTCCTGTTGGGCGTCGCCGTCGGCGCCGTGGGCGGACTGCTCACCGCCCCGCGGCGCGGAGCAGACGTGCGCCAGGAGATCGGCGAACGCCTGGCCACCCTTAAGCTGGCAGCCTCCGAGAGCCTAGCGCTCCCCTCCAACGGCGCCGCGCCCCAGCGGGCCCGCGAGCATTGAGAGGCGCTCTGGCCTCCTAACGGACTGCCGAGCGCGTCGGACAGCGATGTCGGCTGCTGCATCGCCGCTCATCGTCCATGAGCCGGAGGAGCGCTCAGCTCACGGTCCCCAAAACGGCGAGGACCGACGCCCCTCAGGGTGCTGTCGGTCCTCGCTTCCTGTGTCAACGCCGGCGCTACTTCTCTATCGGCAGGCCAGCCTGGGTCCAGGCGTTCATGCCTCCCTGCATGTTGTGGGCGTCGAACCCCCGCTGGCGCAGCAGCTCTGTGGCCTGGCCGCTGCGGTTGCCGCTGCGGCACACCGCCACCACCGTCTTGTCCTTGGGGATCTCGGAGAGCCGGCTGGAGAGCTGGCCCAGCGGGATCAGCACGGCGCCGGGCACGTGGCCTGCGGCGTACTCGTGAGGCTCGCGCACGTCCACGATGAACACGTCCTCGCGGGTGCGGATGCTGTCCACGGTGCGCACGTCCACGGTGGCCGGCAGGTTGAGCGCAGCGCCGGAGGAGTTGGCAACGGCAGCGGGCGGTTGTGACGATGCGGGCGTCGTGGCAGGGCCGCCGCAGCCCACCGCCACCAGCGCCGCCAGCAAAAGGGCCAGAAGAGCGGTAGCCCTGGTCCTGGGTCGAGTCATGGGTCGGGTCCTTTCCGATCTGGGTAAGACTGCTGCGTTCGATGCAGCCGACGCCGCTGCGGTTACGCGCTCGGCCGATGTTCGGTGGACGGTGGTCGGTCACCGGTGAACGGCGAAGGGCAGAGAGGCGTCCTACCCGGCTCCGACGACCTCCGCACCCTCTGACCGGCGAAACCTCGCCTGTTGGTAAACCTTCATCGGCCGTGGCGTTGCCCACGGCATGTCAACTTCAAGGTAATCCCATGTCCCCAGAACCGTTTCGCAGCAAGAGCTATTGGCTGGAGGTCGCCGGCCCCTACACCGAGTCGCCGCCGCTGGAGACCTCTATCGAGGTGGACGTGGCCGTGGTGGGGGGCGGCTACAGCGGCCTGTCCGCCGCCTTCTACCTGAAGCAGGCGGAGCCGGGCCTGCGGGTGGCCCTGCTGGAGCAGGAGGTGATCGGCTACGGCGCTAGCGGCCGCAACGCCGGCTTCGCCATGACCCTCTTCGGCCTGACCATGGAGACCACCAAGCTGCGCTTCGGCGAGGCCGCCGTGCGGGAGGCGCAGCAGTACATGGACCGGGCCGTGGAGCACGTGGGCGAGCTGGTGCGTACCCACGGCCTGCAGTGCGACTACGAGCGCACCGGGCTGATCACGGTGGCCATCAGCGAGGCGGGCAAGCGCCGCCTGATGCGGGAGGTGGAGCTGGCCAACCGCCTGGGCTTCAGCGCCATCCGCTGGATCGAGCAGGACGCCGTGCGCAGCCTGGTGAACTCTCCCACCTACCTGGGCGCGCGGGTCGAGGACAACTGCGCGCTGGTCAACCCCGCCAAGTTGGCGTGGGAGATGAAGCGGCTGTGCCTAGCCGCCGGGGTCGAGGTCTACGAGCGCACGCCGGTGCAGTCGGTACAGAGCGGCCGCCGGGTGGCCTTGGTCACTCCGCGAGGGGTGGTCAACGCCGACAAGGCCATCCTGGCCACCAACGCCTACTCCATCGCCTTCCCCCAGGTCCGCCGCAAGCAGGTGGCAGTCTACACCTACATCGTCCTCACCGAGCCGCTGAGCCCAGAGCAGCTGGCGCCCATCGGCTGGCAGGGGCGCCAGGGGATCGAGGACGGCCGCAACCTGGTGCACTACTACCGCCTGACGCCGGACAACCGACTGCTGATGGGCGGCGGCGACGTGGAGTTCTTCCGCGGGGGTGGGCTGGGCCAGGACCAGCACGCGGCCATCCGCGCCGCGCTGGAGGACCACGTGCGCCGCACCTTCCCCAGCCTGCGCGACGTGCGCTTCACCCACCACTGGGGCGGCCCTGTGTCGGTGCCCTTCGACATGGCGCCGGCCGTGGGCTACGCCGACGGCGACCATCGGCTGATCTACGCCCTGGGCTGCGTGGGCCACGGCGTGTCGTTGGCCCTGATGAACGGCGTGATCCTGCGCGACCTGGCGTTGGAGCGGCGCAGCCAGTGGACCGACCTCTTCTTCGTCAACCGGCGCACCATCCCCTGGCCGGGGGAGCCGATCTTCACCCCCCTGGCCCGCGCCATCCGCGGGGGCATGCGCTGGGACGACCGCCGCAGCGAGGGCTGAGCGCAGTGCGACGGCCGCGGCCGGAGGTCACGGCACCGAGGGCGGCGGCATCTGGTCCGCCGCGCCGGTGACAGGCAGAAAGAGGGGCGGCGAGTTGAGCAGGGCCCAGTCCACCGCGCCCCGCACCAGGTCCGCCGGCCGGCGGGGCAGCACCCGGTGGTAGCCGTCGTAGGGCGGCTCGCGGTCGTCCTGGCTCACCACGCCCACCGCGGTCCACACGTCGCCGATCACCACGTAGGGCCGGCGCATGCCGGTGCTGCGCAAGACCACCACCCACGCCTCGCCGCTGCCGTCGTCCAGGATGAGGGAGGACTGGCCGCGGAAGCCGCGCACCGGCGCGGTGATGGTCACCAGGCGGCCCTCGGTGGCCTCGCCCACGTCGCCGGTGCGGATGGGCAGGGGGAAGGGCGGCGGGGCCGGCGCCAGGGTCTTGATGTCGTCAATGCGCACCAGGCGGATCACCCGCTCGCCGTCGAAGGTGTCCAGCCGGCCGTTGACCCGCACCCACTGCCCCTCGCTCAGGGGCGGCCACTCGGCGGAGCGCAGGTAGACCCGCATGCCGCCGGTGGCGTCCTGGATGTAGATCTCCCGGTCGTCCAGCACGTTGGGGAGCACCGTCACCTGGCCCTCCAGCGTGGCGCGCGTGCCGTCGGGCAGGGCGCGCGCCGCAGCGATAGGGATTAGGTCGAAGTTGAAGCGGTCGTAGGGGGCCGCGGAGCCGCCGCCGGGGCTGCCGCCTCCGGAGCCGTCGCCCCCGCCGCCGCTGGCGTCGGGCACGTTGGGTCGGCCGGGGGTCTCCACGCAGGCGGTGGACCACTGGCCGCGGCCGTCGGGAATGCGGCACCAGGCCTGGTCGTAGCCGGGGAAGCGGTCGTAGAAGAGGCGGTCGGCCTCAACGCCGTCGGGGTAGAGCAGGCGTACCCACTCGTCCTTGGCGTCCAGGGCCAGGCCGCTGTCCCGGCGGTAGACCACCAGGTACTCGCCGGGGGCCAGGCGCAGCCCGCGGGGCAGGGTGTAGGTGCGGCCGGCCGGCGCTGCCGGCGCCGCCAGGTCGGGGGGCGGGCTGTCGGTGAGCTGCCAGCCGCCCAGGTCCACGGTGGTCTCGCCCGCGTTCACCAGCTCAATCCACTCGTCCCGGTAGTCGGCCTGGCCGTCGCCGTCCCAGTCCCCGTCGCGCGGGGCGGGCAGCACCTCGTTGAGCCGGACCACGTCGGCCGACGTGTAGGCGGGCCGGTTGGGCGCGGCGGGCGAGGGGGGATAGGCGGTGGTCCAGACGTTGCCGCCGTCCTCGGTTTTGCTGTAGGAGGTGTCGGGCCGGGCGGAGGGGTAGTCGTAGCGCTCCACCTCGCGGCCATCGGGCGCCAGCAGGCGCGCGCTGTCGCCGTCGTCGTTGAGGGTCACGCCGGTCTGACTGCGGTAGAAGACCAGGAAGCCGCGGGCCGGGATGACCGTGCCCGCCGGGATAACGTAGGGCCGGGTGCCCTCAGGCGCGGCGCCGGCGGCTGCGGCGGCCTCCGGCTCGTCGTCCAACATCCAGCCGCCCAGGTCCACGGGCTGGTCGCCGGCGTTGAAGAGCTCGATGTACTCGTCCTGGGGGTTGGCGGCGCCGTCGCCGTTCCAGTCGCTGGCCGGCCGTGGCATGAACTCGTTCAGGCCGACGCCGCTGGGCAGCGGGCCGGGCGGCGTGGGCGTGGGGGTGGGCGCCGGCCGGTTGGGCGCGCCGGGCGACGGCGGGTAGTCCCGGGTCCACTGCGTCCCGCCGTCCACGGTCTTGGAGTGGGCCTGGTCCTTGCGGCTGCCCGGGTACTCCACCGCCTCGACGACCGTCCCATCGGGCCGCAGCAGTCGCACCCAGTCCCCCTCGTTGTTGAGGGCGATCCTGGTCTGGCTGCGGTAGAACACGACGAACCCGCGCGGGGCGATCACCGTGCCGGCCGGGATGGTGAAGACAGGGCTGCCCTCGGGCATGAAGAACGTCCGCTGGGCGCTGTCGTCCACGTCGTCCAGCTTCCAGCCGCCCAGGTCCACGGGGAAGTCGTTGGCGTTGTAGAGCTCGATGTACTCGTCCTGGGCGTTGGCGGTTCCGTCGCCGTCCCAGTCGGACCCCGGATCGGGCATGAACTCGTTGAGGCTGATGCCG
>JANWYQ010000134.1 GCA_025055015.1 Caldilineales bacterium | reverse complement strand
GATCGTACCACGAGCAACGGAGTAGCGCAACTCTGCGCGAGTTTCGCTACTTTGGGTTCGGCGGGCGGGAGGGGTGTCACGTCGGCGAGACGCGGCAGCGCCCCTCGGCCGGGCCGGCCAGGGCCATGGGGTGAGCCGTTGCTCTCGCCGGGCCGATCGGGTGATACAGATGGGTCGCTGGACCCGCCCGGCCGGCCAGGGGGAGCCCGTGGAGCTGAGCGACGAGATGATGCTGGTCACTGCGGCCATCATCCTGCACACCTCTATGCGCGCGACGTGGTGGCCGACGATGCGCAAGCCGGATTGCACGCTGCAGAAACGGGCCGGCAAAACCCTCGGCCGTGCCGGGTGATTTCTTCCCAAAAGATGGGGAGCCAAGGTAAAATCGGGCTGTCGGTAGGCTATGGCGTGCACTCCGGCCGGTTGGTGGCCTACCCGGAGGAGAGACCAAGCCTGCCACCCTCTTCCAAACGCGGCTTTTGCTGAGACAAATCATCCACTAACCGTCGCGCATCGCTCGCTGCGCGTTGCTCTTCATGTCCCCCATCCCTCCTTTCGCCTACCAACGCATCGTCCTCAAGCTGGGCACCAGCGTGCTCACCGCCGGCTCGCCCCACCTGAACCGGCCGCGGCTGTTGGAGCTGGTGCGCCAGGCCGCACGGCTGCACGCCGCCGGCGTGGACCTGGTGGTGGTTAGCTCGGGCGCCATCGCCGCCGGCCGCGAGCGACTCGGCCACCGCCCCCTGCCCCAGGCCGTGCCCACCAAGCAGATGCTGGCGGCTGTGGGCCAGAGCCGGCTGATGCACCACTACGAGCAGCTCTTCGACATCTACGGCGTCGTGGTAGCCCAGGTGCTGCTCACCCGGGCCGACCTGGACCACCGCAGCCGCTACCTGAACGCGCGCGACACGCTCCAGGCCCTGTTGGCCGAGCGCATCGTGCCCATCATCAACGAGAACGACGCCGTGGCCACCGACGAGATCAAGCTGGGCGACAACGACACCCTGTCCGCGCTGGTGGCCAACCTGGTGGAGGCCGACCTGCTGTTGCTGCTCACCGACCAGCCGGGGCTCTTCACCGCCGACCCGCGCACCAACCCCGACGCCCAGCTCATCCCGGAGGTGGAGCGGATTGACGACAGCCTGCGCGCGCTGGCCGGAGGCAGCCGCAGCGGCCTGGGCACGGGCGGCATGGTCACCAAGCTCACGGCGGCCGACCTGGCCCGGCGCGGGGGCGCCGAGGTGGTGATCGCCGCTGGCAGCGTGGAGGACGTGGTGCTGCGGGTGGCGCGCGGGGAGCGCATCGGCACCCGCTTTCCGCCCCTGGCCGGCAAGCTAGAGAGCCGCAAGCGCTGGCTGTTGGGCGGCCTGGTGCCGGCCGGCCGCATCTACGTGGACGACGGCGCGGCCAGGGCGCTGATCAGCCAGGGGCGCAGCCTGTTGCCCGTGGGCATCACCCGCGTCGAGGGACAGTTCGAGCGCGGGGACACCGTGCGCATCTGCAACGCAGCCGGCCAGGAGATCGCGCGCGGCCTCACCCGCTACGGCGCGGCCTCCCTGGACAAGATCAAGGGCCACCGCTCCGACGAGATCGCCGCCATCCTGGGCTACGAGAACAGCCCCGAGGTCGTCCACCGGGACGACATGGTGGTGCTGTAAACAGCGAGGCAAAGGGTGGGAGGCGTGTGGTATAATCGGGGCATGGCGCGCCAAGCTCTTCTGATCCTGCTCGGTGTCCTGACGGCCATCGCGGCGGGCTGCGGGCAGGTTATCACTCGGCCTACCGCCACGCCAGAACCGTCGGCCACGGCGACCTCCACCCCGACCCAGCGGCCGCAGGCGCGGCCCACGGCCACGCCGGAGCCCACGCCGCTGCCCTCGCCCACCGCCACTCCCTCGCCTACGCCCACGCCGGTCTACTACCGCATCCAGGCCGGGGACAACCTCTACATCATCGCCCGCAAGTTCGGCGTGACGCGGGAGGCGCTGTTGGCGGTGAACGAGATCGAGAACGAGCGCGCATTGCAGGTGGGCCAGCTCCTGCTCATTCCCCTGGCCGGCGAGACCGGCCCGCCCGAGCCCACGCCGACCTACACCCCGACGCCGCTGCCCGTGCAGGTGGTGAACGTCTACTTCCACCCAAGCCCCCTGGGCGAGCTGACGGTGCTGGGCGAGGCGCGCAACGCCAGCGGCATGGACCTGGAGCGGGTGTTGGTGCGCATCACCCTTTTCGACGGGGCCGACCGGCCCCTGGCCAGCGGCCAGGCCTACACCGAGCTGGAGGTCTTGGCGCCGGGCGAGCGAGGACCCTTCGCCGTGCGCTTCGCCGAGCCGCCGGCGCAGTTCGCCTCGTACCAGGCCGAGGTCCTCTCCGCCGCGCCCGCCTACACCGGCTCCCTCCACCGCGATCTGCGGCCCGTGGACGTGACCAGCGAGGAGACGCCGGGCGGCGCGCTGCGCATCGCCGGCCGGCTGCTGAACGTCGGCGCCGAAGAGGCCATCCAGACCACGGTGGTGGTGACGGCGTACGACCCCCTGGGCCGCGTCGTGGCGGTGCGCCGTGTGGCGCCCGAGCACCCCACCGTAGCGCGCGGGGGTGAGGTGGCCTTCGCCGTGGACCTGATCCCGGCCGGGCCGGTGGACAGCTTTGCGGTGCAGCCGCAGGCGCGCCTCCGGCCCACGCCAACCCTGCGCCGCTGACCTGACCGAACCATAGCCGAAGAGGAGGAGCGGTTTTGTGAGCCAAACGTCCCTTTCCATGCCCCGTCGCGTGCGCTTCCTGCGCTGGCTGGCCAACTTCCTCTTGCGCCTGCTGACGCGCCTGGAGGTGCACGGCCGCGAGAAGATCCCCCTCACCGGCGCTGCGCTGTTCACCATGAACCACCTGCACTGGCTGGACGTGCCCATCGGCCTGGCTATCATGCCTCGGCCGGCGGTGGTGTTCGCCGCCGAGAAGTGGGAGCGACACCCCATCATCGGTCCCCTGATGCGCTGGTCCAAGAGCACCATCTTCGTGGCCCGCGGGGAGGTGGACCGCCGCGCGCTGGGACAGGCGTTGGAGGTGCTCAAGGCCGGCGGCATGCTGGGCATCGCGCCGGAGGGCACCCGCAGCAAGACCGGCGCGCTGCAGCCGGGCCGCGAGGGCCCGGCCTACCTGGCTTCCCGCACGGGCGCGATGATCGTGCCGGTGGCGGCCTGGGGCCAGGAGAAGGCTATCGCCGCGCTGAAGCGCCTGCGCCGCCAGCGCATCGTGGTACGGGTGGGCGATCCGTTCGTGCTGCCGGGCACCCCCAACAAGGCCAAGAGCGAACAGCTGGCCGCCTACACCGAGGAGATCATGTGCCGCATCGCGGAGCTGCTGCCGCCGGAGTACCGCGGGGTGTACGCCGACGCCGTGCGCCAACGGGCCAAGGCGGCCGAACCACCCCAGGCCGTCCAGGAGCCGATGGCCGCGGGTGCAGCCTGAACACCGGCCGGCGACCGAGCGCTGTCGGCCGCATCAGCCGGTAGACGGCGCCGGCTGGTCGTGGTCGGGCAGGTCGGTCTCCACGCAGCGAACCGCAGGCGTCAAATAGCCCACCAGGGGCACGGCCAGGCCCAGCAGGCCGCACAGCACCACGAGCAGGCCCATGCCGGCGCCCGGCCCCGTGCCCACCAGGCCGCCGAAGGCAGCGGCCAGCGCAGTGTCCCCCTGCATGGCCGGCTCGAAGACGAAGTCGGCCAGCGTGCCGGCGATCACCGGGGAGATGGGGGTGGTGAACCATGCGATCAGCCGCCGCGCCGAGAAGACCCGGCCCTGCACGTCGGGCGGCACCTTGGCCTGCCAGAGGGCCTGGTTAGACGTGTTCACCAGGGGGCTCACGACAGCGGCGAAGAAAGCCGCCGGGATCCACTGCCCAACGGTGCGGGCCACGCCCAGCAGCGCCACGCCCACCGCGCTCAAGGCCCAGCCCAGGAGCACGCCGTGGACCCGCCGCCGGAAACCGCTCCACACGCTCATCACCACACCGCCCACCACCGCGCCCACCGCGCCGGCCGACTGCACCACGCCCAAGGCCACGCTGTTGTTGCCCGTGCGCGCCAGCACCATGGGCGCCAGCAGGGTGTAAGCCATCCCCCCGAAGAGGTTGCCGAAGAAGAAGACGAGCTGCAGCCCCAGCAGGCCAGGCCGACGGAAGATGTAGCGGAAGCCGTAGACCGCCTCCTGCCACACGCTGCCGCGCGCCTCTGCGCCGGCCGCGCTGGCCTTTGGCCGCGGCACCACCACGATCGCCAGCGCAGCGATGGCTACGAAGAAGGTGACCATGTCCAAGCTGAGGATGCCCACCAGGCCGATGATCGGCAGCAGGGCGCCGGCCATCAGAGGAGCCAACACGCCGGGTCCGGCCTCCAGCAGCGACATCAGGCCGTTGGCGCGGCTGTATTGTTCCTTGGGCACCATGGTGCTGATGGCTGCGGAGTAGGCCGGCCATTGGAAGGTGTTGCCCAGGCCGTTGAGCGCAGCGGCCACGTACAGGTGCCAAAAGGCCAGTCGGTCCAGCGCCAACAACAGCAGGATGCCGCCGGTGGCCACTGCGGCCGCCAGGTCGCTGACCATCATCATCAGCTTGCGGTTGTGGCGGTCCACCAGCACCCCGGCCACCGGCGAAAGGATCAGAAAGGGGACGATAAAAGCCACCTGCAACAGCCCCAAGGCGGTGGCGCTGCCCGTCTGCTGGAACATCCAGATGGTCAAGCCGAAGTGGCTCATGCTGCTGGCCAGCACCGAGATCACCTGGCCGACCCAGACCAGCAGAAAGGCGGTCATCCCGACGGGGCGCTTGAAGGCGAGAGGAGCAGAAGAGGACACGGAGAACAGGAGATGGCAAGGGCGAGGCGCTGCCCGCTCAGGTGAGCTGCGGCAACACGAAGGCGAGGAGAGCGAAGAGGGACAGGCCGGCCATGGCCGCAAAGGGCGCTGCGTAGACCAGCATGGCCAGGAGTCGGCCGGGGGCGTTAGGCGGCTCCAGCCTGGCCGCCGCCCAGCGCCACGCCATCAGCGCAATGGCTGCGCCGCCGAAGATCAACAGCGACCACTTGTTCACCCCTCCCCGGCCGATCCCCCAGAGCCCGGCAGCCAGCGCCGCCGCAGCTAGGACGGTCGCTGCCCAACGAGCAGCCGTCGGCCGCTGCACCACGGCCCACCACCCTGCGGCGAAGGCCAGGCTGATGGCCGGCAGCGCAGGGAAGAGATAGCGCCCCTGGGGCTGCACGAAGATCAGGTTGTAGCTGATGTAGATGCCTAGGGTGCCGAGCGCCGCCAGGCCCAGCAGCGCCAGGGACCAGCGCTGAAAGCGCCGGTGATCGGCGACCGACCAGCGCTCGTCGGCCGGGCGCCGGCAGCCATGGACCTGCCAGGCGCACCCGGCCGCCACAGCCAGCGCAAAGGCCAGCGTTGCTGTGTAGATGCGCGCGTCCATCCATACCCCCATCCAGCCGAACACGCCCCAGAAGCTGCTGTGCGTCCACACCAGGAAGCGCTCGACCACGGCGGCCCAGCCGGCCTGCGACGCCAGCTCGGCCGTGGTGAGCTGCCCAACGACCACTGCGTCGTGCCACCGCCGGCCCAGGATGTCCAGGTTGCCGTAGACCAGCGCGTTGCGCACATACCAGGGCAGGGCTATCAGCAGGGCAGGCGCAAGCAGAAGGGGGTAGGCGGTGAACGGTGAACGGTGAACGGACGCCGACGGCCGGCCACCGGGGAGCGGCGGCTGATCGCCGGCGACCGACGACCGATCACCGATCACCGAGGACTGATCACCGGCGACCGGCGACCGATCACCCGTCGCCGCGCGGGCGCCGCGCCTGCGCTCCAGCCAAGGGATCAGGGGCAGGAGCAGCACGACCGGGATGGCCACGTAGGCGCTGACCTTGGTGACCAGGGCCAGGCCCAGCAGCAGGCCGATGGCCAGGGCATCGCCAGGGGTGGGCGGGCGCGGCCCAACGAGGGCCAGCTGGACGTAACGAACGGAGAGGAGCAGGATCGCCGCCAGCACCACCTCGGCCAGGGCGTCGTTGTTCACCGCGGCCGAGGTGGCCACGTGCATGGGCAGGAAGGCGGTGAAGGCGGCTGCCGCCAGGGCCACCTCCGGCCGGCCGGGCAGGATCAGCCGCGCCAGGGCGTAGATGAGCACGACCAGGAGCGCGCCAAGGGCCACCGACAGCAGGCGCAAGGGCAACAGGGCGCCGTCCGTGGCGCGGTAGACCAGCGCGGCCAGCAGGTAGTACAGCGGCGGCTGGTGCGCCTCGTAGCGCAGGGGGGCCACCGACAGCTCCGGCGGAAAGCGCTCGGTGGTGAGGCGCTGGATGTAGGCGCCGTCGTAGTCTCCCATGCGCAGCACCGGCAGCCGCCCTGTGGTGGCTACCTCGGCGATGTAGTTGTAGTGGGCCGGCTCGTCGGGCGCCTGCCAGGCCGGCACGCGGACAGCGTACAGCACGGCCAAGGCGAGGTAGAGCATCAGCACCAGCGCCAGCCAGCGACGCGATTGCACGGTGACGGCGGGGGAAGTGGACATGAGATAGCTGGAGAAACTGACGACTCGCGGCAGGTCGCGCATCTTGTCCAGAAGAGGCTGACGGCTCTGCGCTCCTGCGCAGAGCCGTCAGCGCCTCGAGGTCGCAGGACTGCGCAGGCTACTTCAGCCGGAACTCAACCTCCCAGCGCTCCGGCGAACGCCAGAGCGCGGACAGCAGCAGCTCCTTGACAAAGATCATCTCCTTGGGCAGGCGGTCGTAGAGGCGGATGAACAGCTCCTCGTGGCTGAGGATCTCCTGCTTCCATGCCTCGCGGTCCACGCTCATGATCGCGTTGAACTGCTCGCGGCTGAAGTCCAGCCCTGTCCAGTCGATCTCTTCGTAGCGGGGCATCCAGCCCAACGGGCTCTCGACGCTGGCGCCGTGGCCGTGCACCCGGTCCACGATCCACTTGAGCACCCGCATGTTCTCGCTGAAGCCTGGCCAGATGAAGTTACCGTGCTCGTCGGTGCGGAACCAGTTGACGCTGAAGATGCGCGGGGGATATGGGATGTTGCGGCCGAAGTCCAGCCAGTGGTTGATGTAGTCGGCCATATGGTAGCCGGCAAAGGGCAGCATGGCGAAGGGATCGCGGCGCACGGTGCCCACCTTGCCGAAGGCGGCTGCGGTCATCTCCGAGCCCATGGTGGCGGCCATGTAGACGCCGTTCACCCAGCTGGTGGCCTGGACCACCAGGGGCATGGTGGTGGCCCGACGGCCGCCGAAGATGAAGGCCGAGATGGGCACGCCGTTGGGGTTCTCCCAGTCGGGGTCGAGGGCCGGGTTGTTGACGGCGGGCGCGGTGAAGCGGGCGTTGGGGTGGGCCGCCGGCCGGCCGCTGTCGGGCGTCCAATGTTTGCGCTGCCAGTCAATGGCCTCGGGCGGCGGCTCCTTGGTCATCCCCTCCCACCACACGTCGCCGTCAGGGAGCAACGCCACGTTGGTGAAGATGGTGTCGTGGCTGCAGGCGATCATGGCGTTGGGGTTGGTCTTCATGGAGGTGCCGGGCGCGACGCCGAAGTAGCCGGACTCGGGGTTGATGGCGTAGAGCCGGCCGTCCTTGCCTAGCTTAATCCAGGCGATGTCGTCCCCCACCGTGGTCACCTTCCAGCCCCGCTCCTGGAAGGCCGGCGGCGGGATGAGCATGGCGAAGTTGGTCTTGCCGCAGGCGCTGGGGAAGGCCCCTGCCACGTACACCTTCTCTCCACGAGGGTTCTCCACCCCCAGGATCAACATATGCTCTGCCAGCCAGCCCTCGTCGCGCGCGATCACCGAGGCGATGCGCAGGGCAAGGCATTTCTTGCCCAACAGCGCGTTGCCGCCGTAGCCGCTGCCGTAGGACCAGATGGAGCGCTCCTCCGGGAAGTGCACGATGTACTTCACGGTGGGGTTGCAAGGCCAGGGCACGTCCTGCTCGCCCGGCGCCAAGGGCGCGCCCACCGTGTGCATGCAGGGCACAAAGTTGCCATCCTCGCCCAGCACGTCCAACACGGCGCTGCCCATGCGCGTCATGATGCGCATGTTGACCACCACGTAGGGCGAGTCGGTGATCTGCACGCCGATCTGAGAGAGGAAGGAGCCCAACGGCCCCATGCTGAAGGGGATGACGTACATGGTGCGCCCGCGCATGGCGCCGTCGAACAGCCGGTCCAATGTCGCGTGCATCTCATGCGGGTCAATCCAGTTGTTGGTGGGGCCGGCGTCGCTCTTGCTCACGCTGCAGATGAAGGTGCGGTCCTCCACGCGGGCCACGTCGCTGGGATGCGAGAAGGCGAGGTAGGAGTTGGGGCGCTTCTCCTCGTTGAGCTTGATGAAGGTGCCGTTCTTCACCATGAGCGCGCACAGGTCGTCGTATTCTTTCTGCGAACCGTCGCACCAGTAGACGCGGTCAGGCTTGCAGAGGGCAGCCATCTTCTCGACCCACTTGCGCAGCTTCTGGTGCCTCAGGTTGGCGGGATGTTGTATCTCCATAGCCGTCACATCCTTTGTGAGTAGGAGAGGGAAGCGGTAGCTACAGCCATCGTAGCCGCAGTGTGTTGTTAGTGCATTCTAGTACAAAGTCACCAGGATGGCAAGCGGGGAAAAAGGTGCAAGGGCTAGGGCTGTTGGTCCTGGCCGGACAGCTCCCCCAGCACAGCCAGCACGGCTTCGGCAGGGACGTCGTCGAAGATGTCTACGTCGCCGATGGCTCGCGGCAGCACGAAGCGCAGGCGGCCGCTGAGGCGCTTCTTGTCTGTGGCCATGGCTGCCAGCACCTGCTCCGGCGCGTAGCCGGCCTCGATGCGCGTGGGGAGGGCCAGCCGCTCCAGCAGGCGCTCCACCCGGTCCACCAGTTCCGCTTCGCACACGTGCAGGCGGGCGGCCAGTCGGGTCGCCGCCGCCAGGCCCACGGCTACTGCCTCGCCGTGGCGCATCCGGTAGTTGGACAAAGCCTCCAGGGCGTGGCCAAAGGTGTGGCCCAGGTTGAGAACGGCGCGGCGACCCTGCTCCAGCGGGTCCTCCTCAACGATAGCCACCTTGACCCGCACCGCGGCGGCGATCATCTCCGTCAGCCCCCAGCGCAGCGGCTCAGCACCGTCTAGCTGCCGGCCCTCCATCCAGGCGAA
>JANWYQ010000098.1 GCA_025055015.1 Caldilineales bacterium | reverse complement strand
TGCGACTCTTATGACCAGGTTCGACGGTGTGGCGTTGCTCTATCGCTTTTCTCGTCCCACACGGTCCACCTCGGGCTGGGCGTGAAGTAGCTTCCCCTGAGCGACTCCTCCCCTAGGGCGCGCACCGGCTTTCGGCCTTTCTCACCCTTCCAACAACAAAGCGTAGCCGTCAGGCGCGGTTCCCCAACGCGCTGCTGCTTGTTTTCCCGTTCGGTAACGGCTTGCCCCCTTTGTCGTTTCCCCACCCATTCCATCCCCGGAGGTATCGCCATGCAAAGCACCCATCGTCTTCTACGCCTTTTGTTGTTGTTGGCTCTGCTGCTGACGCTGGCTGCGCCGGCGCACGCGCAGCGACCCGGCCCGGCGGCGCAGCCCCTGGGCGTTGCGCCGGCCGGCCAAGCCAAGGAAGAGGCCTGCGCCGCCCTCTCGGCCCAGGAGGAGGCGGAGCTGGCCAAGCTGGCCGAGCTCAAGGCCGCGGGCCAGCTGTCCGGTGCTAACTACCAGCGCTTTCTGAAGCTCAGCGCTCGCGCTGACTGTGCGGCAGAAGTGGCTGCTCCAGAAGCGATTAGCGCCGTGTCCACCTACAGTTTCAGCCAGTTCGCCGGCACCTACATTCCCATCACCGGCGGCACGGTGCACGGCACCGGCACCGGTGTGGACGACAACAACTACAACGCGGTGAACATCGGCTTCACCTTCAACTACGACGGCGTGGCCTACACCCAGGTGGGCATCAACGCTAACGGCTTCGTGCGCATGGGCGGCACGTCGTTCAGCGGCTCGTGCAACTACACCCCCATCAACAGCACCGACACCACCAACTGCAAGAACCTGGTGTCGGCCCTGGGCATGGACCTGCAGGGCAACACCGGCGGCGAGCTGCGCTCCCAGACCCTTGGCACCGCGCCCAACCGGGTGTTCGTGGTGCAGTGGAAGGACTTCCGCTTTTACGGCCAAACAGGCGAGAGTTTCAACTTCCAGATTCGGCTGTACGAGACCACCGACGTGGTGGAGTTCGTGTACGGCGCGTTCACCAAGAACGCCACCGCCCGCAGCCCGCAGGTGGGGTTGAAAGGCGCCACCACCGCCGACTACAACAACCGCACCGGCACCAACTGGGCCGCCTCCACCGCCGGCACCAGCAACAGTGCCACCATGACCCTCAGCACCTCGTCGCTGCCCGCCTCCGGCCAGACCTACCAGTGGACGCCGCCCTCACCGCTAGACCCGCCCGGCTGCGCCATCAACCCCAGCCCGGGTAACGGAGCCATCGAGGTCTGGTGGGATGCTGACCTGACCTGGATGCCCGGCCCCGGCGGCACGCCCACCAGCTACGATGTCTACTTCGGCACCAGCCCCACCCCGCCCTTCGTGGTGAACCAGGCCGGCACCACCTACGACCCGGGCACCATGCCCTACGGCACCACCCACTACTGGCAGATCGTGCCCAAGAACAGCAATGGCAGCGCCACCGGCTGCCCGGTGTGGTCCTTCACCACCTTTGCGCCGGTCACGCCCACCTACTCACAAAGCTTCGACGGCACAGTCACCGGCTGGACGATAGAGAACACCAACCTGGACTCGTACGTCTGGGGCCTGCAGTCCACCTACCGCCGCGGCACGACGGGCGGCGCAGCCGGCATCCGCTGGAACACGTCTGCGCCAATGGATGACTGGTTGTTTACGCCGCCGCTGCAGCTCACCGGCGGGACGACCTACGCCGTGCGCTTCTTCTACCGGGCCGGGTCCACGTCTTGGACGGAAAAGATGGAGGTCAAGTGGGGCAACGCCAACAACTCGGCGGCCATGACCAGCCCCGCCATCTTCAACGACGCTAACATCAACTTCACCACCATGAAGGAGGCCATCGCTACCTTCACGCCGTCCACCAGCGGCGTCTACTTCGTCGGCTTCCACGGCTACAGCGCAGCAGACCAGTTCTGGCTGATCGTGGACGACGTCACCGTCTACGATGCGTCCGACCCGGTGTGGGAGTGGCAGGGCGGCACGGACACCGACTGGTTCAAGAACGCGAACTGGGAGGGCGGCATCGTGCCCGGCGAGCTGGACCAGGTGAAGATCCCGGCTGCGCCTACCAACCAGCCCACCGTCGGCAGCTCCAGCGAGGCGTCCTACGGCCGGGTGTTCGACCTGACGGTGGATCCGGGCGCTACGCTCACCCTGGCCGCCACCCACAACCTGCGGGTGAACGGCACCCTGACCAACAACGGCACCATGCAGCAGACCCTGAACGTGCCATTGGCCACGCCCACCATGTTCTTGAACGTGAAGAACGTGGCGGGAAGCGTGGACAAGTACTTCGGCGCGCAGATCAACGCAACGGTCGCTGCGCTGGGGAACACCACGGTGAAGGTGCGCGGCAACCAGCAGTGCCCGCTGGCCACGTCGGGGATGCTCTACCGCTGTCATGAGATCGCTCCAACGACGCCCAACCTCGCCCACATTCGGTTCTACTTCACGGAGCCCGAGTTCACGCCCACCGGCCACCCGCTGCCAGCGCTGCAGGTGTTCAACTACCATAGCGGCGGCTGGAACCTGCAGGCCCGCGGCACCGACAGCGGCACCTGCACCACCGGCGCCGTCGGCTGCTTCGTGGAGGCGCTCAACGTCAGCGCCTACAGCCCCTTCGGCCTGACTGCGGCCGGGCCTAACGCGGTGCGGCTGGCCTCTGCGTCGGCCGAGGCCACGCCCGTAGGGTGGCTGGCGCTGATGGCCGGCCTGGCGGCCGTGGCTGTGGCGGCCCTGGCCGCGGCCCGGCGCCGACGCCCGGCTGCGTAGCCGTAAGCGGCTCTCTTCGCTAAGCACGTAGGGCAACTCCCCACGGAGTTGCCCTACGTTTTTCTACAGCCGGGGCAGGGTGATGCCCGTCTGGCGCTGGTACTTGCCCTTGCGGTCCGCGTAGCTCACCTCCGGCGGCTCCCCCTCGAAGAAGAGCACCTGGGCGATGCCCTCGTTGGCGTAAACCTTGGCGGGCAGGGGGGTGGTGTTGGAGATCTCCAGGGTGACGTAGCCCTCCCATTCCGGTTCAAAGGGCGTGACGTTGACCACCAGGCCGCAGCGGGCGTAGGAGCTCTTGCCGACGCAGATGGTGAGCACGTTGCGGGGGATGCGAAAGTACTCCACGGTGCGGGCCAGGATGAAGGAGTTGGGCGGGATCACGCACACCGGGCCGGTGAACCGCACCATGGCGCGCTCGTCGAAGTGCTTGGGGTCCACCACCGTCAGGTCCCCCAGGCCGGGGGTGAAGATGCGAAACTCGTCGGCGATGCGGATGTCGTAGCCGTAGCTGCTCAGGCCGTAGGAGATGACGCCGTCGCGCACCTGGCGGTCCACGAAGGGCTCGATCATGCCGTGCTCCAGGGCCATCTTGCGGATCCAGTGGTCGGGTTTGATGGACAACACAGGGAGGCGCTCCTCTTGTAGATGGGATGACGGACCTAGCGAGAAGGGGACGCCGTGGGCGCAGCGGTTGCGCCCCAGCGGAAGACGCGCACGGGACTGCTGGCGCTCACCGGTCTCAGGCCGCTGACCTGGCCGGCGACCGCGCGCACGTTGCGCGCCACCTGCACTTGCCAGAGGAAGCTGGCGCCGCTGCCGGCGTAGCGCTCCAACCACTCCGTCGGCACGCGGTAGCTGGTGGCGGTGGTCACGTCTATCAGCTCGTCCCGCAGCCGGCCCACAGGCGCCACCCGCACCACATACACCTCGTCGGGCGCCAGCACGCCCACCGACAGCCACTGCAACACCGCCGGCCCGCGGCCGAGGTCCGTCTCGTGGACCGGGCTGAGGGGCTGCGGCGCCGGCCAGCGGGGCCCGGGGGTGGGGGTTGGCGTGGGCACCGGCGTGGCGGTGGGCGCCGGGGTCGGGGAGGCCAACACGGCCAGGGCCGCCTCGCCCACCGGCACGATCACCAGGTCGCCGGGGATCAGGATGGTGTCGGTGCTGGTGAGCCAGTCGGTGGCGGCCACGATGGCGTCCACCGTGGTCTTGTACTTCTTGGCGAGGCCCTCCAGGGTGTCGCCGGGCCGCACTTCGACCTTGTAGACGGCGCTCTCCGGCGTGGGCGTGTTGGTGGGCAGGGGCTTGCCGTCGGGCCCGCGGGGGATGGGGCCGGCGGGGATGATCAGCTTCTGGTCCACGCGGATCAGGTCCCTGGTCAGGCCGTTGGCCGCCATCAGGTCCTGCACGCTGACGCCGTAGGCCTTGGCAATGCTCTCCACCGTCTCCCCGCGCACCACCGTGTGGACAATGGGCGTGGGTGTGGGCGTGACGGTGGGCGTGGCCGTGGGCGTTGGCGTGGGCGGCGCCGGCGTGGCCGTAGGAGAAGGGGACGGCGTGGCCGTGGCCGTCGGCGTAGGACCGGCGGCTGCGATCACGTCCGGGTCCTGGGGCGCGCGCGTCCACCACAGGAAAGCCACGCTCAGCACCACGGCCAGCAGCAGCAGGTCGGCCACCGGCAGGGCCAGGCGACGGGGCCGCCGCGTCTCCAAGGCTGCGCCGCACAGGAAGCAGGTCTCTGCCCGCTGCGCGACCCGCTGGCCACAGCGGGGGCAGTAGCGCAGGGGCCGAAGGTCGGGGGAAAGCTGAGGTTTCATAGGGCGAGAAAGTCGGCAGCTCCTCCGCAGCGCCTATTGCGCAGAGCTGCCAACGGCGCTGCGCCTTGACCGGCGGCGGCCGCGCAGCACTGTTCCCAACACCGCCGCCAGGCTCCCAGCCGAGATCAGCGCGCCGGCGGTGCGCACCGGGGTGGCGCCGTGGCGAATGGTCACCAGGTGCTGGCCCGCCGGCACCTCCAGCGCAATCAGGCCGTAGGGCGGCTCGGGCCGGTGCGGGACCGGTTGGCCGTCCACCGTGGCGCGCCAGCCGGGGAAGTGGTAGGTGTAGAACAGCACGGTGACCGGCGTGGCCGCGTCCACCTGGGCAGTCACCGACGCGCCGCCCACCCGCAGGGTCTGCACTTGGCCCTGGCCGCGGAGGATGGCAGCCTTCTGCAACGGCTGGCCGGCCCAGTACTGGGCCACCAGCGGCGAGTCCGTGGGCACGGCCTGGGAGAAAGCCGTGATGCCGACCATGTCCGGATGCTCGGTCTCGAAGCGGATGATGGACAGGGGGCTCTCCTCCACCGGCGTGATGTCGGTGTACTCGGGCACGGTGAAGAAGAAGCTGGCCAGGGCCACGGCCACGGCCACCAGGTAGGCCACCGGCTGCTGGGCGCTCGTCTCGCCTGGGCTCACCGCCTCCAGCGCCAGCACGGCGGCCACCCCTGCGCCGGCCAGGATGGCCAGCCCGAAGGAGGCAATGCCGAGCAGCCGCCAGGGGAACTGCACCAGCGCCAGCGGCGCCAGCGCGTCCCAGACCGGCTGCGCCGCGGGCAGCATCATCAGCAGCGCGCCCGCCGTGACGGCCAGGAAGAAGGCCGTGATCTCGCGGCGCGGGGCCTGGCGACGCAGCCCCGCGGCTGCCGCCGTCAGCGCCAGCCCCACCGCGACGATGCCCAGCTGAAAGCTCATGCCGTCGTTGGGGCCGTCGGGGTCGTCGGAGTAGCCGTAGCCCCAGGCCGGGTCCAGCCACTGGTTGGGGTAGACGAAGTGGAGCCGGTAGCCGTAGGTGCCCTGCACCCACTGGGACTGCACGATGTAGCGCTGCTCCAGCAGCATGGGCAGGAGGAAGATCGCGGCCACGCCGACGGCCAGCAGGCCGGCCAGGGCTGTGCGCCACACCGTGCGCCACAGCTCCTGGCGTACCCGCGGGGCAGAGGACTGCAGCCCCAAGACGGTCAGGGTGTGCTGGAGGTCCTCGGCGTCCTGCACCGGCTGGTCGAAGGCCTGCCGGCCGGTGAGCACGCCTCGGCGCAGGATGGCGAAGAGCAGGTAAGCGGCCAGCAGCGGCGTGAACAACAGGATGGTGGCCGTGTGGGTGAGCAGCAGGCCGGCGTAGGCCAGGGCGGCCCCTGCAGCCTTGCCCTCCCAGCGCTCCGGGCTGTTAGGCGCCGCGTCGGCCTGCACCAGGCGGTCGAAGGCCAGGATGACCCACGGGAACCAGGCGAGGGCTGCGTATTCGGCAAAGGCGGCCCGCACGTAGAGGTTGAGCAGGTGGTAGGGCGCGTAGACGTAGACCAGGCCGCCCACCAGGGCCGCGGCTCGACCCACGGGCCGACGGCCGAACCAGTGGCGCAGGAGGGCGTAGGTGCCCCAGCCGCCGGCTAGGGTGGCCAAGGCCCAGGTGATCTTGACCGCTGCCGTGTAGCCCACGCCCAGCAGCACGAAGGCCTCAGCCACGTAGTAGGCTAGGGGCGCGTAGACCAGCCACAAAGGATAGCCGTAGCCCAGCGCGTGGTCGGGGCCCCAGCGCGGCCACAGCGCGCCGTCCCGGATGGCCGCGTCGAACTCCACCAGGAAGAACACCGAGTGGTCGGCGTCGTGCGCGTTGAAGAAGTAGCCGGGGCTGGCCAGCGGCGCCACAGCGAAGGCCGACAGCAGCGTCAGCAGGATCAGCTCACGGCTCAGGCGTAGGCGGGACATGCCGGTAGTCAGTAATCAGTGACCGGTGACCGGTGATCGGTGATCGGTGAACGGTGAACGGTAAACGGTGAACGGTGGCGTTGTGGCCGGCTAGGCTTCTGCGTAGTTCGCACCCCCCGGTGCGAACTACGGGCGGTGCAAACGCCGGGCGGTGCGCACCTGCGCGGGTCAGGCGCCTGGGGGCGCCTGGCTCCGCCGACGGCGGGGGGCCCTCCTTGCCATGCGGCGCTCGCAGCCCCAGGCGCCAACATCCGCTCCCGCGGCGTCCGCACCCCCAGGTGCGAACCCCAGACGGTGCGAACTCCGCCCGTCCTGGGCACCCACCTTCGGCGACCGATCACCGATCACTGGTTACCGGCCACCGTTCACCGCCGCGGCCGGGTGAGCACGAAGCCGACCGCCAACACAGCAGCCAGCAGCCCGGCGCCGACCAGGGTCACCCGCTTGGCGGCCACGCGAATGGGCGTGTCCTCGAAGCGCAACAGCACCACATGCGTCCCGGCCCGGGGCCGCACCACCACGCGCGCCAGGGGCCCATCCTCCCGCTCCACGGGCAGCTCCTCGACGATGGGGCCGTCCTCGCCGGCCAGGCGGTAGGCGCGCCAGCCGGGGAACCAGGCGATGTTGAACACCAGCCGCTGGTTGTCGTCGCCCGCCACTACCCACAGTTTCTCATAGGCAGCGCCCAGGGCCAGGC
This sequence comes from Caldilineales bacterium, assembly GCA_025055015.1. Taxonomy (GTDB): domain Bacteria; phylum Chloroflexota; class Anaerolineae; order JAAEKA01; family JAAEKA01; genus JANWYQ01. The sequence goes on along the minus strand of JANWYQ010000098.1, from coordinate 9,943 downwards.
TCCAGACGGCCAGGGTCTCGGTCTGCGGCACCTGGCGGTAGTCCACCTTGCTGGTGACGGCCGCGATCTGGCGGGCGATGGCGGCCTTGATCTCCTCCTTGCTGGCGTCGGGCCGCAGGGGCGGGTTGTCCGCCTGCACGTACAGCTCCGCCATGTCGGACCACATGGGCCGCCGGGAGAGGTCCACCCACTTGGGCGCGCCGGTCATCTCGTCGCTGCTCTGCTGGAAGCGCATGAGGGCTGCCAAGCTCACCGGGCCCTGCTGCGGCGTGGGCAGGATCACCTCGGCCCGCAGATAAGGATAGCTGCCCAGCAGCAACAACAGCGACAGCAACACCGTGGTCAGGTTGAGGCGCGGGGCGGTGGCCTCGTCGTCGGCGCCGCCGTGGGACAGCGCTGCACCCCCGGCCAACACCGCTAGCGGCAGCGCCGCCATCATCAGCCAGCGCCAGGGGAACTGGGCAAAGCTCACGAAGCCCACGTGCTGCCACGCCCAGCGGGAGAGGGGCAGCATCAGGAACACCGCAAGCAGCAGCCACAGCCACAGCAGCCCCACCTCGCGGCGGCGGTCGGCCCCCAGCCGCCGCCAGCCCAGCAGCCCCATGGCCGCCAGGGCCACCGGCGCTGCGCCCAGCTGGAAGCTCAGCGCGCCCTGCTGCACGTCGTTCGGTCCCGGCTGGCTGATCCCGAAGCCCCACCCCGGCTCAAAGAGCTGGTGCGGATACACGAAGTGCAGCTCTGGGTTGTAGTAGCCGCCATACCACTGCTCCTGGTTGACCAGCTGCCCCTCCACCAGGGCAGGGATCCAGAAGAAGGCGCTGAGGGCCAGCCCCAGCAGCAGCCCCAGGGCGGGCAGGAAGGCCACGCGCGCGGCGTTGGCCATCAGGGGAAAGACCGACTCCTTGGAGAGCGCGGCCAAGGGCTGCTCCTCGTTGATCCGGTTCAGCAGCAGCACCAGGCTGTAGAGGGCCAGCAGCGGCGTGAACACCAGCGCCACCAGGTTGCTGGTGACCATCAGCCCGCCGTAGCTGAGCGCTGTGGCCACCAGGGGGGGCCACGGCCAGCGCTGCGGCCGCCTCCCCTGCTCCACCCGCGTCGCCTGAAAGGCCGCCCGCACCGACCAGAGGATCAAGGGCAGCCACATCAGCGCCACGTACTCCGCCAGGCTGGCGCGCACGTAGACCTCCACCAGCCGATAGGGAATGAACACGTAGGCCACTGCCGCCACCAGCCCGGCGTTGCGCCCCAGCCAGGAGCGCACGTAGCCGTACATGGCCAGCCCCGAGGCCAGGATGGCGGCTGCGAAGAGCGCCTCCACCGCCTGCGTGTAGCCGAAGTCGAGGAAGCGCACCAGCAAGGCGCCGAGGAAGGAGGTGAGGGGGCCGTAGATCAGGAAGAAGGGGTAGCCGTAGCCCCAGGAGAAGTCGGGCGACCAGCGGGCCAGCCAGTCGCCGTCCTGCAGCGAGCGGTTGTACTCGAAGATGAAGTACACGTCGTGGCGCGCGTCGTGGGCGCCCCAGAAGTAGCCGGGGGTGAGCAAGGGGGCAGCGGCCAGCGCACAGAACAGCGCCACCAGCCCCACGTGGACGCGGTCGCGAGGGTCGGCAGCCGGCGTCGGGGTGCGCTCCATCACGGCGCCACCTCCAACACCACCTTGTCGTCGTTGCCCACCGGCAGCCGCTGGCCGCTCTGCCAGTTGTACAGGCCCACGTGGAGCGCCCGCACAGGCGGCCCGGCGGGGTCCACGGGCACTCGGTACAGGCCCACCACCACCTCGCCCACCTGCCAGGTGGTCATGGGCGCGGCCTCCTCGCCTCGCAGCGGCTGGCCATCCCACTGCGCAACCCGGTTCCCCTGCGCGTCCAGCGCGTGGATGAACACGTTGTAGTCGAACTCGGCCGGCTGCAGCGCCTGCCAGGCCAGGGACACCGGCAGTCCCTCCTCGGCTACCGGCTGTGCCTCGACGGCCTCCGCCTTGCTGGTCACCGGGCCTTGCTCCGCCAGCGCCTCGGCGCCGACGCGAGCGCGCACCAAGGTCACGCGCCCTCCGTCGAACAGCGCGGGGCGAGCGGCGTCGTCGGGCAAGACCTGGGTGAAGCGGGGGGCCAGGTAGGGGTAGCTGCTCAACACGGTCAGCGCCACGGCCGCGGCCAGGGCGGGGAGGATGGCCAGCCGGCGCTCCACGGCGGGCAGCGCGGCCGCCAGCAGCGCCAGCCACGGCCCCGCCAGGCCCAGGATCTGCCAGGGGTAGGTTACGGTGGCCGCCATAGCCGGAACGCCCCGCCACAGGAAGCGGGCCGCAGTGGTGCTCACGACGGCCAGGGCGGCGACCGCCAACAGCGCGAAGCCGAGGGCCGGCCGCAGGGATGAGACGTGGGCCTCCGTCGGGCGACCGCCCCAGGCCAGCACGGTGGTCAGCGCGGCCAAGCTCAGCGCAGCCAGCCCCAGCTGCAGGGGCAGCTCGTTTTTCCAGTCGGGCGTGCTGAGGGCAAAGCGCCAGTCCGCGATCAGAAGCTGGTACGGATAGACGGCGTGGGCGGCCACGTCCAGGGCGGGCGCATCCGCGGCAGCCCGGCCGTGCACCAGCCACAGCGCCCCGCCGCCCACCACGGCGCCGGCGACCACCGCCAGCGCAGCCAGGCGGCGGTTGTCCCGCTCGGCTCTGGGCCACAGGGACCAGGCCAGCAGGAGCCCCGTGGTCCACAGGGCCAGGCCGGCCTGGGTCCAGTAGAGCGCAGCGGTCAGGGCTGCGGCGGCGACGGCGGCGTAGCGCCATGAACGGCTGCGGGTTGCGGAGACGGCCCCCAGGGCCCAGGGCAGGAGCGCCAGCAACACTGCCTCGGCCAGCGCGCCGCGGAGGTAGACCGTGGCCAGCAGGGGGGGCCACAGCATCACCACCGCCGCGGCCAGCAGCCCGGCGCCGTCGGCCACCTCCGGCGGCGCCGACGCCGCAGCCAGCGCCTGGCGAACCCAGCGCAGCGTTCCCACGCCCAGCGCCAGGATGCTCAGGGCCAAGACCCCCTTCACGGCAGCCACCTCGCCGGCCAGCGGCCGCAGCACCAAGGCCAGCCAGTAGGGCAGCGGCCCGTCCCCCCGCCATGGGTCGAGCGTTGCGCCCAGGGTGGGCAGCCAGCGCAGCTTGTCGCCCGCGGCTGCCAGCTCGGCGGTGCGGAACACGGGCAGGAAGCCAGAGTGCACCTGGAGGTAGCCGGGGTAGAGCAGGGGCGCCCAGGCGAAGAGGGAGAGCAAGAGGAAGGCCGGCCAGAGCCAGGGCCCAAAGGAAGCGGCCGCGGTCGCTGTCGGCTGAGAATCAACGGACCGGCGCGAGCGCCGGCCCACAGGGGAGGTCAAACTCGACATGGTTCACAAGGGATGGGCAGCGCACCTGCCCCGGCGGAGGCGTTGGCGGGCCGGACCATAAGCCTCCGCGCAGCGCGCCCGGTCAGGCCGCCAGGGCATCGGCCAGCGCCTCCTCCCAGTTGTAAGTCAAGCCGTCCTGCATCAGGAGCACGGCTTGCTGGCGCGCTGTCGCCTGCGCGCCCTCGGTGGCCTCATCTCCGGCGGCCACGGGGATGGCCCGAAAGCCCGCCTTGCGGAGGAGGGTGGCCCGGTGTTGGGCGCGGGCCACGTCGTTGGCGTCCACCACCGCCGACACCTCCACCGCCAGGAAGAGGTCGGTGGGCTTGTCAGCCTCGCGCAGTTGCCCCTGCACCAACAGGTCTAGCTGCCGGAGCGCCCGCATCTCGCCCTTGGTGAGGCGCTCCTCCAGCACCGGCTCCAGGTCCTGCAGCGAGATCACCCTCACGTGGCGCAGAAACTCGCCGAAGTAGGCATACGCCTTGTCGGGGTAGTACTGCCTAAGCAAAAGGGTAGCAAGCCGGTTTACCTGGGCGATCAGCGTCTCGAGCGGATCTTCAGCCCTGCTCGGGTCGGCAGCCAGGGCCTCGAAGCTGTGTCCGGCGATGACGTCGGCATAGGGCATGGCGCGCACCTCCGGGCTGTCATTATACTCAAACCCGGCGGATGGCGAAATGGCACGGGCCTCGACGCCCACAGCCGCCAGTGCCGCTGAACCTCCGGCGCTACCCAATCCTGCCGAGTTGTGCTATGATGGTGCTGCCCTTAATTGTCCTTTGCCCTGCTCGTCCTTCTCCCCAAGGGGACGTCCGACGCAGGGCAACCCTGTGCACCGAGGAGGTGAGAGCATGTTCAAGCGCATTCTGCTGGCAACCGACGGCTCCTCCAGCGCCGCCGAGGCCGCGCGCTATGCCCGCGAGCTGGCTCAGTTGACCGGCGCCGAGGTCCTGGTGCTGCACGCGCACCCGCGCGTGCCTCCCTTCCTGGGCGAGCCCAACCTCACCGAGATGATGCACAAGATCCTGGAGGAGTCCTCGGCGGTGGTGGACCCGGTGGTGGCCGACCTGACCGAGGCGGGCATCCAGGCCAGCCCTGTGCTCCTGGAGGGCCCGCCGGCCGAGGCGATCCTCAACGTGGCTGAGGCTCGGGACTGCGACCTGATCGTCATGGGCACCCGTGGGCACGGCCAGTTGGCCGGCATGCTGCTGGGCAGCGTGAGCCACAAGGTGCTCTCCCACGCCAAGGTGCCGGTGTTGGTGGTGAGGCCGGCATGAACACGTCAGCCCTGAGCAACTCGGCGACGGCGCCGGCCGCCAGCGTCCTGGGCCGCTTGGGCCTGCCCATGGCGACGCGCGAGATGGCGGCTCGGCGCTGGGATGTGATCGTGGTGGGCGCGGGCCACAACGGGCTGACCTGCGCAGCCTACCTGGCGCGCGCCGGCCGGCAGGTGTTGGTGCTGGAGGCGCGGGAGCGCATCGGCGGCGCGTGCACCCTGGAGGAGCCGTGGCCCGGCTTTCGCGTCTCGCCCTGCGCCTACCTGTGCGGCCTGCTGCACCCGGTGGTGATCGAGGACCTGAACCTGCCGGCCTACGGCTTCCGCTGGACGCCCGCGCTGCCCGGCCTGTTTGTGCCCTTCGAGGATGGCAGCTACGTGCAGCTCTTCGAGGACGACGAGGCGTGCGAGGCGGAGATCCGCCGGCTGGCGCCGCAGGACGTGGAGGGCTGGCGGGCCATGGGGGACGTGATGCGCCGGGCGCGGGACGCGCTGCGCCCGGCCGGCGCAGTGGGCGGCGCCTACTCGCCGGCCGACCTGTGGCTGGGCCCGCCCCCCAGCCGCGCGGAGATCGAGGAGCGACTGGCCGGCGACCCGGAGGCCTACGGCCTGGTGTTCCAGTGGTCCATGGCCGAGTACGTGGAGCGCTACCTCACCGACGAGCGGCTGCAGATGGCCTACCTGGGCCAGGGGGTCATCGGCACCTTCGCCAGCCCCTTCGACCCCGGCACGGCGTCGGTGAACTTCCACCACTCCTCCGGCCGGCTGGGGGGCCACGCGGGCGTGTGGGGCTACGTGCAGGGCGGCATGGGGATGCTTTCCTTCATCCTGGCCGACGTGGCGCGGGACCTGGGCGCGGTGGTGGCGGCCGGGGTGCCCGTGGCGCGCATCCTGCCCGGCCAGGGGGTGGAGCTGGAGGGCGGCGAGCGCATCGAGGCGCCGGTGGTGGTGTCCAACGCCGACCCCCGCACCACCCTGCGGCTGCTGGGCGACGCGGCCGACCCAGCCTGGCGGGCGCAGGTGGAGGCGATCCCCATGGAGGGGTGCAGCATGAAGGTGAGCGTGGCCCTGCGGGAGCTGCCCAACTTCCGCGCCCGGCCCGGCGTCAACGAGCTGCACCACCGCGGGCAGATCAACACCCCCCTGACCAAGGAGGAGTGGCGCGCGGCCTACGCTGCCGCGCGCAGCGGCCGCCTGCCGGACCGCCTGTGGACAGAGCTCTACTTCCAGACAGCCTACGACGACACGGTGGCGCCCCCCGGCACCCATTTGATGAGCGTCTTCGCCCAGTACGTGCCGTACCACTTCACCCAGGGGGACTGGGACGAGGGGTGGCGGGAGCGGGCCGGCCAGGTGGCCCTGGAGTCCATCGCCCGCTTCTGCACCAACTTCCCCGACGCGGTGCTGCACTACGAGGTGCTGGGCCCGCGGGACGTCGAACAGCGGGTGGGGCTGGCCGGTGGCCACATCTTCCAGGGGGAGATCCTGCCCGCGCACATGTGGGACCGGCGGCTGAGCTACCAGACGCCCATGGAGGGCGTCTATCTCTGCGGCGCGTGCACGCATCCGGGCGGCAGCGTGATCGCGGTGAACGGCCGCAACGCTGCGCTGGAGGTGCTGCGAGGGTCTCCTTGATCCGCGCGGCAGCGCAACCGGGTCTGCCGCGGTCACATGGAGATAGACCCCTTGCGGAAGTCGCTGCGGGCCAGGATGGCGTTGACCAGGGCAGGCCGGCCGGCGGCTGCGGCCTGCCGCGCGGCCTCCAGCACCTCGCCGGCCAGCTCGGGGTCGTCCAGGCGGAAGCCCACGCCGCCGAAGCCCTCGGCCACCCGGTGGTAGTCGGTGTGGGCCAGCACGGTGGCCACGTCGTCGCCGAAGATCTCCACCTGCTCCCGGGCGATCTGCGACCAGCCGGCGTCGTTGCCCACCACGGCGATCACCGGCACGCCGTGGCGCACGAAGGTGTCGAACTCCGCCAGGCTGTAGCCGGCCGAGCCGTCGCCGTAGAGGATCCACACCTCGGCGTCGGGCCGGCAGAGCTTGGCGCCCAGGGCAAAGCCGGCGCCCACGCCGAGGGTGCCGAAGGGGCCGGGGTCCAGCCAGGTCAGGGGGCCCGGTGGCTGCACGATGTAGGCCGCGGAGCCCACGAAGTCGCCGCCGTCGGCCACCAGCACCGCCTGCGGCCCCACCTGCCGGTCCAGCTCCCGCAGCAGGTGCAGGGGGTTGACCTTGCCCAGGGGCTGGGCGGCCTGCGCGGCGATTTCCTCGTTGCGCGCCTCGTCCCGCTGGCGCAGGTGGGCCAGCCAGTCAGGCCACGAGCTTCCCGAGCTCCCCAAGTTCCCCTCCTTCTCCGCAGCCTCTCCGGGAACGTGTGGTGACTGGGGGACCTGAAGGAACTCAGCCGCCAAGGCCCGCAAAAACAGCCCTGGATCGCCCAGCACGCCGACCGTGGGCTTGCGGTTCTTGGTGAGGTCCTCGCGGCTGCGGTTGACGGAGACGTAGACCGCGCTGCGGCGGATGTGGTTGCCGTAGTCCAGGCGGAAGTCGCAGGGCACGCCGGCCAACAGCACGAAGTCGGCCTCGCGCAGGGCCTCGCGGCGCTTGTGGCGCATCTGCAGGGGGTGGTCCCGGCCCAGCAGCCCACGCGCCATGCCCGACAGGTAGACGGGCGCGGCGATCCGCTCCAATGCGGCCGCCACCTCGGCCACGTGGGCCACGTCCAGGGTGGCCTGGCTGCCCACCACGAAGAGGGGGCGCTGGGCGGCCCGCAGCCGCTCCGCCACCTGGCGCACCTTCGCCGGGTCGGGCGCAGGCGGCGACACCCGGATGGCCGGCCCGGCCTGCTGCTGGTCCGCGCCGGCGAAGAGCCGGTCCACGTGCCACTTCAGGTAGGCGTTGACGGCCCGCTGGCCCAGGGACTTGCCGCCCCGGCCAGCGCCGTAGAGTCGGCGCACCATGCCCTCGTCGTAGAGCAGGTCCACGGGGCACTCCACGAACACCGGCCCCGGCACCCCGCTCTGCGCCCGGCGGAAGGCCTCCTCCAGCGCCGGCACCAGCTCCTTCACCCGGCGCACCGCCCTAGACCACTTCACCACTGAGGTGAACAGGGACATCTGGTCAATGTCCTGCAGCGCGCCGCGGCCCTGCAGCGCTGTGGGCGCGGCGCCGCCGATCAGCACCACCGGGGACTGGGCCATCTGAGCGTTCTTGACCGCGGTCAGGGTGTTGGTGACGCCGGGGCCGGCGGTCACTGCGGCCACGCCGGGCCGGCCGGTGAGCCGCGCCACTGCGTCCGCCGCAAACACCGCCGTGGCCTCGTGCCGCGTGTCCACCACGCGGATGCCGCGGCGCTTGGCCGCCACCAGGATGGGGGAGATGTGCCCGCCCACCAGGGTGAACAGGAAGGGCACCCCCTGCGCCGCCAGAACCTCTGCCACCAGCTCGCCGCCGTTCATAGGCATTCCTTTCGGCGGTAATCCGTGATCGGTCACCGGTGATCGGTCGGGAGCAACGAGCCACGCAAGGCGAGCAACTGGTCACCGACCGCTCGTCGCCGACGACCGTTCACCGTTCACCGTTTACCGCTCACCGTTCACCGCTCACTGCCCCCCGCGGCGCGCGATCTCCTCCTCCCGCAGCTTGCGGCGGAGGATCTTGCCGATCATGCTCTTGGGCAGCTCGGAGCGGAACTCCACCTCCGAGGGCACCTTGTAGGGCACCAGGCGCTCGCGGAAGTAGGCGATGAACTCCTCGGCCGTGGCCGTCTCGCCCTCCTTGAGCACGATGTAGACCTTGATCCGCTCCCCCTTCACCGGGTCGGGGATGCCCACGGTGATCCCCTCCTTGACCTTGGGGTGCAAGGCGATCAGCTCGTCAATCTCGCGCGGGAAGACGTTGAAGCCGCCGACGATGATCAGCTCCTTCTTGCGGTCGGTGATGTAGAAGTAGCCGTCCTCGTCCATGTGGCCGATGTCGCCGGTGAACAGCCAGCCGTCGCGGATGGTCTCGGCCGTCTCCTGGGGCTTGTTGTAGTAGCCCAACATCACCGTGGGGCTGCGCAGCACGATCTCGCCGCTCTCGCCGGGCGGCAGGTCGCGAGTGCCGTCCAGGGAGACGATCTTGCAGTCCACGTCGGGGAAGGGCAGGCCGATGCTGCCCAGCTTCTTCTGGCCCTTGTAGGGGTTGGCCATGATGGCGGTAACGGCCTCGGTCAGCCCATAGCCCTCGATCAGCTCGGCCCCAGTGCGGGCCTCGAACTCGTCCTTGATCCCCTTGGTTAGGGGCGCAGCGCCCACGAAGATGCCCTTGACGCTGCGCAGGTCGTACTTGTCCACGTCGGGCACGTTGCTGAAGGCCACGAACATGGTGGGCACGCCGATGAAGAAGGTGGGCTTGGTCTTCTGGATGGCCTTGAGCACGTCGCGCGCCACAAAGCGAGGGATCAGCACCACCTCGCCGCCCGCCAACAGCGGCGCGTTCATGGTCACGCTCATGCCGAAGCCGTGGAACAGGGGGATTACGGCCAGCATCCGGCCGCTGGCGTCCAGGTTGACCCACGCCTGGAGCTGGTGGGCGTTGGCCACCAGGTTGAAGTGGGAGAGCATGATCCCCTTGGCCACGCCGGTGGTGCCGCCGCTGTAGATCAGCACCGCCATCTCGTCCGGCGAGACCTCGGCCGGCCGCCAGCCGGAGGGCAGCGACTGGCCCAACAGGCTGCTGATGGGCACGATCTCCCGGCGCTCCGCTCGGCGCGCCATGCGGTTCTCGCGCATGCCCTGCACCAGGCTCAGGGGGAAGGGCATGAACTCCGCCAGGGGGCTGGAGATGATCCGCTTGAGCGGGGTGTGGCCCAGCAGGCCGGCGGCCTTCTCCAAGAACATGGGGATGGTGACCAGGGTCTCGGCATTGGAGTCAGTGAGGTGGAAGGTGAGCTCCCGCTCGGTGTAGAGGGGGTTGAGGGGCACCACCACCGCGCCTGCCTTGAGGATGCCGTAGTAGCAGACGATGAACTGGGGCGAGTTGGGCAGCAGCAGCGCCACCCGGTCCCCGCGCTGCACGCCCAGCCGCTGCAGCCCGGCGGCGAAGCGGTCCGACGCGTCGCGAATCTGGCGATAGGTGAACTGGCGGTTGAAGAAGCGGGCGCAGGGCGCGTCGGGCGTGCGCGACGCGCTGTCGTCCAACAGGCGATAGGTGGGGATGCGCGGGTACTCCAGATGGTGGGGGACGTTGGGGTCGTAGTGGCGCAGCCAGCGCCGATCCACATCAGCGGGCGAGGCGGACATGGGGACGTTCCTCCTTCTTCGAGCCCTCAAG
>JANWYQ010000214.1 GCA_025055015.1 Caldilineales bacterium | reverse complement strand
ACGCCCCCAAAACCTGACCGTCAACCGCCAGGAGGAGACCCTGGAGATCGTCTGGGCCGACGGGCACCGCAGCGTCTACACGCAGGCGGGGCTGCGCAACGTCAGCCCCAGCGCCGAGTGCCGCGGCGGCCATGAGGCCCTGAGCCAGCCTGTGCCCCGCGCTGCGCTGCACCAACGGCCCGACAAGACCTGGCAGCTCAGCAACGCTTTCCTGGTGGGCCACTACGCCCTGGGCATCGCCTGGGCCGACGGCCACGACAGCGGCATCTACACCTGGGCCTTCCTGCGCAGCCTGTGCCCCTGCGCCGAGTGCGACGCGGCCCACGCCGACGCGCCGGACGTGTACGCGGCGTGAAGCTAGAGGTTGATAGCTATTCCGTGGCGCCCGCCGGAGGCTGAAGACCCCCGGCTGGCAAACAGCGCCCCGCCGGATTGCCCTGCTGGTCTTCAACAAAACGCCCCACATCTCGGCAGCCTCCCATCCTTTCCTTTCTTTCCGCCCTGTCCTGGGTCGCGCCGCCTGTCCCCCTCCAGGCTCGGAGGAGCTTTTCCCCCATGACCCAAAAACCACCCAACGTCGTCTACTCGACCGACCCCGACGACGGGCCGCCGTCGCCGTTCGACGCGCTCAGACCGCCGGAGCCGTCGTCCTCATCCCCTGCCCGGCCGTCCAAGCCCCCGGCTGCGGCCCCGGCGCCGCAGGCTCCGCGGGGCAACCTGCCCGTCCGCGTGAGCCGCGAGCGCAAGGGCCGCGGGGGCAAGACCGTGTCGGTCATCACCGGCGTGGCCGGCCGGGAGGCCGACCGCCAGGCACTGCTCAAGCTGCTGAAGTCCCGCCTGGGCGCCGGCGGCACCCTGGAGGGCGACGCCCTCGTCATCCAGGGCGACCACCGCGAGCGGATCGTGGAGATCCTTCGCGAGCTGGGCTACCAGGCCAAGGCGGCGGGGGGATAGGCCGTTGTCACTGCGCCCTGGCCTGGGGCTTGGGCTGAGCCCAGGGCGCGATCTCCAGCTGCCCCTGGCGGGCCAGGTCAATGGCCTCGCCCAGGATGCGCATGGCCTCCTGCGGCGCGTGGAAGCCCATGGAGTTCTCGGCGTTGATGTAGTCCACCCAGAAGCTGGCCTGCCGTTGGAACTCCCGCGCCCGGGCCAGGCGGTCCTCCGGCGCGCCGTTGGCCTTGGCCGCCTGGATGTCGTTGATCAGCGCCACCAGCGCGGCCGTGGCCCGGTCCATGTGCGCAAAGGTCTTGTCCTGGATGGTGTTCACCCGGGCCAGGATCTCCGCCTCGCTCTGGTTGTGGCAGGTCTGGCAAGCGTTGTTGATGTTCAGCATGGGGCTGCGCACGTGGTGGTCGCTGATCTTGACCGCGCCCACCCGTTCGTAGGGCATGTGGCAGTCGGCGCAGGCCACGCCGTTGGCCGCGTGCACCCCCTGGCTCCACAGCTCGAACTCAGGGTGCTGCGCCTTGAGGCTGGGCGCCTCGGTGAGCTTGTGGGTCCAGTCCTTGTGGCCGGTCTCCTGGTAGTACTCGTAGATGGCCTCGGTGGTCAGCCCGTTGTGCCAGGGATAGACCACCTTCTTCTCCTGGCCGGCGAAGTAGTACTCCACGTGGCACTGGGCGCACACCAGGGAGCGCATCTCCTGGCGGGAGGCCATGGTGTTGGGGTCGTACTCCGTCTGGCGGTCGCCTGCTCGCCAGCGCTCGATGCTGGGCAGGTGCGGCACCGGGTAGTCCGACCGCGCCAGGGCCTGGATGCCGTCAACGAAGGCGGGCCGGGTCACCCGAATGGCCATGTTCTCCGGGTTGTGGCAGTCGTTGCAGGTGATGGGGCCGCTCACCAGCTGCGTGGCCTCGGCGTAGGGCATGGGGTTGATGATCTCGAAGCCAATGTAGATGGCCTCCTCGCGGTTCTCCGGCGGCACGCCGGCCTCCACCCCCTTCTGGTAGTAGGCCGGCAGCACCGAGGAGTGGCAGTGGAGGCACGCGCCCGGCTGCTTGAACTGCTTCACCCGCTCCGTCTCCCGCTGGTCAATCAGCATGTAGGCGTGGCCCCGGTCCTCGCGGAAGTCCACGCTGAAGGGCATGCCGGCCCAGATGGTGCGCCAGCGCTCGTCCTTGTCCAGCTTCTGCACCGCCTCGCTGCCGCCGTAGCGGGTGCGCTCGATGTCCACCGTGCGCAGGTAGGCGTCGTACTGCATGGGATAGTTCAGGCCCCACTGCGCCGGGTCATACACGTCCTCGCTCAGCGGCACCACGCGAAACGCGTCCTGGCGCGCCTCTTGTTGCCGCTGGCTGATGTTCTGCATCAGCATCAGGACGCCCACCGTCAGCAGGGCGATCAGGGCGGTAGCGACCAGGTAAACTCCAAGAGGGATGTTGCTCAGCGAGAACTTCTTCATAGGGCTGCTCCGCTCCGAAGGGGCTCAAGAGGCTTCACTTGCCGGCGTGGCCGACGCCGCGATGGCAGGTGATGCAGGTGATGGGGGAGCCCGGCTCCACCAGGTGCTCCGGCAGCTGGCTCACCATCTGCCGGTGACAGTCCTGGCAGTTGTTCAGCACGATCTGCACGCTGGCCTCGCGCATGCGGATCGGGTCGTGCCAGTTCTGCAGGGTGAAGGCGGCCGAGTGGCGGTAGCCGTTCTCCAGCTTCGTGGCGTACTTGCCCACCAGGCTGTGGGGGGTGTGGCAGGCGTTGCAGGTGGCCACCGCGCGGTGGCTGGACTTCTCCCAGCTGGCCAGCTGCTCGCGCATCACGTGGCAGTTGGCGCACGCGTTGGGATCGTCGGAGAGATACGAGGCCCCGCGCGCGTAGTAGAACGTGTACCCGCCCACGCCGATCAAGATCCCTAGCATGGCGAAGGTGATCGTTGCCAGAACGGCACGGGTGTTGGCCATGGTGCCTCGCTGCGAAAGGGATGGGAGAGGGCCTGAGAGACGTCGTCGCTCCCAGTATAGGGCGCATCGTCGGCCAGTCTGTGACAAAAGTCACATCCCTGGGTCGGACAGGACCGGGAGGGGCGGCACGCGTCGCCTTCTAAGGCAAGAGCGAAGGACTGCAGAGGAGAGCGGACGCGGCCCCGGCGCCCTTCGCCAAACCAGGTCTGGCGAGGCGCCGAGCGGGGCGCTGCGTGAGCGCCCGGTGAGCACGATGTCAACAGGACAACAAGTGAGGACCGGACAACGAAGGAGGCGCCACCATTGTAACTAACTTGCGCCGAACATGCAAAAGGCGTATCAGGGGTTGCACAAGGACCGACCGGAGCGATCAACGGCCACCGGCGACTTTTCGCCTTGGCGGGCAACTATGCTATAATGCCAGCACGTTTGTTCTGTCAAGGCAGAGATCGGCAAGATGGCAAAGCGCAAGGGCCGCGGCCGCAAGCCTCAACCACCCTCGTCCCCCTCTCCCCTCACGGCGCTGTTGAAGAGCCAGGTGTGGGGCACCCTGCTCGCCATGCTGGGCGTGTTCACCTTCCTGGCCCTGATCTCCCCGCGCCAAGGCGCCGTGTCCCGGCAGTGGCTCGACCTCTGGCGCACGGCGGTGGGCGGCGGGGTGCTGCTGCTGCCGTTCCTAATGGTGGGCGTGGGGGTGTGGGGCGTCCTGCGCGGGGCGGGCAAGCTGAACCAGCCCTACGGGGGCCGACTGGTGGGCGCGCTCCTGTTGTTCCTGGCGATAGTCACCGCCTTGCACCTGGACGTGCGCCAGGCGGAGGAGGCGGCCTGGAGCGGCCGCGGCGGCGGGCTGTTGGGCTGGGCCGTCAGCGACCTGCTGTTGCAAACCCTGGGGCCGGTGTTGAGCTGGTTTGCCGTGTTCCTGGCGGCCCTGGCCGGCGTGGCGCTGTTGGCCGGGCCCCTGTTGTTGGCCCTTGGCCTGGCCATCTACGCGCTCTACCACCAGTGGCGCGACGGCCGTGAGCTGCGCCGCAGCCAGGAGGCCCTCCAGCGAGCCACGCAGCCCCCGCCGCCGGTGGAGCGCTCGCCGGAGCCCTCCCTGCGCGAGGCGGTGCTGCGCTGGTGGCGCGATCTGCGCCGACCTGCGGCGGCCGACCAGGAGGAGGTGCCGAGCCTGCGCATCGGCGGCAACGGCACCCCGCGGGCGCCGGCAGCGCCGCGCGTGATCGGCGGAACGGCCGAGCCGCCGCCAGCGCGGCCGGTCACCCAGCCTACCCCTGCCGCGGCCGCGGCGGATGCCCTCTTCCCCCGCACCGTCGGCGGCGTGCAGAGCTGGCGCCTGCCCAACATCGCCGACATCCTGGACGACGCCGCCGAGGTGGAGATCAGCCGCGACGAGATCCGCGAGCGGGCGCGCATCATCGAGCAGACCCTGGCCGACTTCGGCGTGCCCGTCAAGGTAGTGGAGGCCAACCAGGGTCCGGCGGTGACGCAGTACGGCCTGCAGCCCGGCTATCGCACCCGGCGCAAGACCACCGACGAGATGCGCCGCGAGGCGGAGCAGATCCTCAAACAGCGCGGCTACGGCAGCCCTCGCCGCCCCATCACCGAGGAGCTGATCAAGCAGGTGATGGAGGAGGAGGTCGAGAAGTACGAGCGGGTGAAGATCAAGGTGTCCAAGATCCAGGCCCTGGCCAACGACCTGGCCCTGGCCCTCTCCGCCTCGCCCATCCGCATCGAGGCGCCGGTGCCGGGCCGGCCCCTGGTGGGCCTGGAGGTGCCCAACGTGCAGAAGGCACTGGTCTCCCTGCGCAGCGTGCTGGAGAGCGACGCCTTCCGCCAGCTGAAGAGCCCCCTGCGCATCGCCCTGGGCCAGGACACCGCCGGCCAGCCCGTGGTGGCGGACCTGGCGCGCATGCCCCACCTGCTGATCGCCGGCGCTACCGGCTCCGGCAAGTCGGTGTGCGTCAACGCCATCATCGCCACCCTGCTCCTCACCCACACCCCCGACACCTTGCGCTTCCTGATGGTGGACCCCAAGATGGTGGAGCTCACCCTCTACAACGGCATCCCCCACCTCTACGCGCCGGTGGTGGTGGAGCTGGACCGGGTGGTGCCGCTGCTGAGCTGGGCCACGGGCGAGATGGACCGCCGCTACAAGCTCTTCGCCCAGGCCGGCGCGCGCAACCTGGAGGCCTACAACGAGAAGCTGGCCAAGAAGGGCGAGCCCATCCTGCCCTACATCGTGGTGGTGATTGACGAGCTGGCCGACCTGATGATGGCCGCGCCCGACGACGTCGAGCGCTACGTCTGTCGCTTGGCGCAGATGTCCCGCGCCACCGGCATCCACCTGATCATCGCCACCCAGCGCCCCAGCGTGGACGTGGTCACCGGGTTGATCAAGGCCAACTTCCCGGCCCGCATCGCCTTCGCCGTCACCAGCCAGGTGGACAGCCGCGTGATCCTGGACGCGCCCGGCGCCGAGGCTTTGTTGGGCCGCGGGGACATGCTCTTCATGCGCCCCGACAGCTCCAAGCTGGAGCGCCTGCAGGGCGTCTTCGTCTCGGACACCGAGCTAGAGCGGCTGGTGCGCTACTGGAAGGGGGTGCGGGTCACCGAGGGCGAGGGGACGGACGCGGCAGCCACGGCCCCCGGCGGCCTGCCGCCCAGCCCTGCGCCCGGCCCCGACAACGTGGTGCAAACCCCGCTGTGGGACGAGCTGTTGGCCGGCCAGCGGCAGGCCCTGAGCGAGGACGACCTCTACGACGACGCCGTGCGGGTGGTGACGGAGGCCGGCCGCGCCTCGGTGTCCCTGCTGCAGCGGCGGCTCAAGATCGGCTACAGCCGCGCCGCCCGGCTGATTGACCTGCTGGAGGAGCGCGGGGTGATCGGCCCCGACCAGGGCGGCAC
>JANWYQ010000211.1 GCA_025055015.1 Caldilineales bacterium | reverse complement strand
TAGGTGCGCGGGGCGATGGCCAGGACGCCGGCCAGCAGCGCCAGCAGGTAGCAGGCCAGGACGGCCACGGCCAGGGCCTGGACGCGGGGGTGGCCGGCCAGGTAGGGCGGCGGGAACTTGTCGCCGAAGGCGGTGACGCCGAAGAGGACGGCCAGCATGGCGCTGCTCAGCTCGATGAGGCGCTTGGCGGCCGCGTCCAGGAAGTCGAGCTGGCCTTCTTCCAGCTTGTCGAACAGGGCCAGCAGTCGGCGGTCCTCGGCGCTCAGCGGCTCGCCCTCGACGATGGGGAGGTCGTCGTTCATCGGTAGCCTCCGCAGTCCACGCGCACCTTGACCACGGCGTCGCACTGGCCGCAGGGCAGCGCCAGCTCGTCCAGGTCGCGGCCGGCCTCAGCGTCCCGCACGCCCCGCACGAAGTAGGCGTGCTCGGTGCAGATGCGGCGCTTGTCGAAGTAGGTGACGTGGCCGTTGGGGCAACGCACGCCGAGCATGTGCTGGCGGTCGTCGGGCAGGAGGGAGGAGAGAGCCGGCGGCGCGGCGGGGAGGGCGGCCAGCGCGTCGCGGGCCAGCTCGCGCACGCTGAGGGCGGGGTCCCCCTCGGCCGCCGCGCGCAGGGCTGCGATCAGTTGTTCCCGGCAAGGAGCGGCGCAATCCCTGCGGCGGAGCAGCTCGGCGGCCCGGCCCACGGCCGCCCGCCGCGCGGCCACGTCGCCCCCTTGCAGCTGGGCGATCACCTCGGCGATGGCGGTTGTCATGGTCATGGCGTTGCCTCCATGGATGTCACAAAAAAACCTTTGATCCCTTCGTGTCTTCGTGCCTTGGTGGTTCGGTCTACCACGAAGACACCAAGACACGAAGAGAATAAGCCTTCAATCCCTTTGTGCCTTCGTGCCTTCGTGGTTAATCCTCATAACGCAAGCCGAGTAATCCCCTCCTTGATCAACGGCACGTTGAAGTTGATCAGGAAGCCGAGACGCTTCCCGGTCAGTTTGAGCTGGGTCAGAAGCTGCGCTGTGTAGACCGGGTGCATGATCTCGACTGCCTTCAGCTCGCAGATGACCCGCTCCTCCACCAGGACATCCAGGCGCAATCCTTCCTCGAACCGAATGCCGTCGTACTCGATGGGCACAACGACCTGGCGCCGCAAGGCCAGTCCTCGCTTGCGCAGCTCGTGGCAGAAGCAGACTTCGTACACGCTTTCCAGCAGGCCAGGCCCCAGGTTCTTGTGCACAGCGTAAGCTGCGTCCACGATCAGGCTGGCAATGCGCTCATCTTCAGCGGAGATGGGAGGATGCTTCACGTTTCTCTCCTTCGTGTCTTTATGGTTGGATAATTTACCACGAAGACACGAAGGCACAAAGAGAAGAGATAGAATATCTTCGTGTCTTTGTGTCTTCGCGGTTGACTTCCTCTCACCAATAGATCCGCCGCTCCAGCGCGCGCGGGCTGTGCCGCTGGGGCTGGGTGGAACCAGCCCTGATTGTAGCACAACTTCGCAGGCGTGGTGCTGCGCTCTTGAGCGCGGCGACGAGCTCGAACGGCCCAAGCGCCCCATCGCCCCTCCAGCCACAGGCCCGCCCGGCGGGTAGCCGATTGCGCGCGGCTGTGCTATAATCCGCGCAATGGCCCAAGAACTGGAACACTGGATTGACGAAGCAACCATCTACGTGAAGGCCGGCGACGGCGGCGACGGCATGATGTCCTTCCGCCGGGAGAAGTTCGTGCCGCGCGGCGGCCCGTCCGGCGGCCACGGCGGCAAGGGCGGCGACGTGGTCCTGCGGGTGGACCGCAACCTGAACACCTTGCTGCCCTTCAAGTACCAGGTGCACTTCCGCGCCGAGAACGGTGGCCGCGGGGGCAGCAACAACAAGCACGGCAAGGACGGCACAGACCTGATCATCGCGGTGCCGCCGGGCACGGCCGTCTACCACCGCGACACCGGCGACCTCATCGCCGACCTGGTGTACGAGGGGCAACAGGTTGTGGTGGCGCGCGGGGGCCGCGGGGGCCGCGGCAACAGCGCCTTCAAAAGCGCCACCCACCAGGCCCCCCGCTTCGCCGAGCGCGGCGAGCCGGGCGAGGAGCTGTGGCTGCGCCTGGAGCTGAAGCTGATCGCCGACGTGGGCATCGTTGGCGTGCCCAACGCGGGCAAGTCCACCCTCCTGGCCGCCATCAGCCGCGCCCGCCCCAAGATCGCCGACTACCCCTTCACCACCTTGGTGCCCAACCTGGGCGCGGTGAGCGTGGACGGCCGCGACTTCGTGGCCGCCGACATCCCCGGCCTGATCGAGGGCGCGCACAGCGGCCATGGCCTGGGCGACCGCTTCCTGCGCCACATCGAGCGCACCCGGATGCTCATCCACCTGCTCAACGGCCTCAGCCCTGACCCGGTGGGCGACTACGAGGCCATCAACACCGAGCTGGAGCTGTTCAACCCGGCGCTGGCCGACAAGCCCCAGGTGGTGGCCTTCAACAAGATGGACCTGCCCGAGGTGCGCAGCCGCTGGCCGGAGGTGCGCGAGGCCCTGGTCGCTCGCGGCGTGGAGGCGCCCATGGCCATCTCCGCGGCCACCGGCGAGGGAGTGCCCGCGCTGCTGCGCCGGGTGGCCGACCTGCTGGACGTTCTGCCCAAGCCGGAGCCGGCAGCCCAGCCGGTGGTCTTCCGCCCCCAGATGGACGAGGACTACTTCGAGGTCCAGCGGGAGGCCGGGCCCGGCCCCGACGGCGCCAGCCGCTGGCGGGTGCGCGGGGTGCGCATCGAGCGCGCAGCCGCCATGACCAACTGGGACTACTACGAGGCCGCGCTGCGCTTCCAGCGCATCCTGGAGGCCATGGGCATCAGCCAGGCCCTGGAGGAGGCCGGCGTTCAGGACGGCGACGTGGTGGTCATCGGCAAGACAGAGCTGATCTGGGGCGAGCAGGACTAGGAGCGAGCGGAGCGAGCACAGCGAGCATGGACACGACGCACTACGACTTCGACCAGGAGCTGGACCGCCGCGGCACCAACTCCCTCAAGTGGGAGTTCTTCCTGGAGAGCGACGCGGTCGGCCGGCGGCTTTACACCGAGGCCGCGTTCGGCGCGGACCGCATGCTGCCCATGTGGGTGGCCGACATGGACTTCCCCGCGCCGCAGCCGGTGGTGGACGCAGTGCTGCGCCGCGCGGCCCATCCCATCTACGGCTACGCCGTGCCCGACCCCGACTACTACGCGGCCGTCTGCGGCTGGATGCAGCGGCGCCACGGCTGGGCAGTGGACCCCGACTGGATCGTGGTCAGCCCCGGCGTGGTGCCGGCCCTGTACATGCTGGTGCGCGCCTTCTGCCGGCCGGGCGAGAAGGTGCTGATCCAGCCGCCGGTGTACCCGCCTTTCTTCTCCGCCGTGCTGCACAACGACGCCGTGGTGGCCGCCAACCCGCTGATCCACGACGGCGGCCGCTACCGCATGGACTTCGCCGACCTGGAGGCCAAGCTGGCCGACCCGGCCGTCAAGCTGGCCATCCTGTGCAGCCCCCACAACCCCGTCGGCCGGGTGTGGACGGCCGAGGAGCTGCGGCGCTTCGGCGAGCTCTGCCTGGCCCACGGCGTCGTGGTGGTGGCCGACGAGATCCACGGCGACCTGGCGCTGCCCGGCCATCGCTTCGTGCCCTTCGCCAGCCTGGGGGATGAGCTCGCCCAGAACACGGTGGTCTGCACGGCGCCCAGCAAGACCTTCAACCTGGCCGGCCTGAAGACCGCCAACCTGATCGTGCCCAACCCGGAGCTGCGGCAGCAGGTCGTGCGCGCCTACGTGCGCAGCGGGTTCTTCGGCGCCAACCCCATCGGCCTGGCCGCCGCGCGCGCGGCCTACACCTGCGGCGAGGCGTGGCTGGACCAGGTGTTGGCCTACCTAGACGGCAACCGTCGCGCGCTGGAGGCCTTCGCGGCCGAGCGGCTGCCCCAGATCGCCGTCACACCCCTGGAGGGCACCTACCTGGCCTGGCTGGACTGCCGCGGCTTGGGGCTGGACCCGGCGGCGCTCAAGCGGCTGTGGGTGGAGGGGGCGCGCGTCTACCCGGAGATGGGCACCTCCTTCGGCGCCGAGGGCGAGGGCTTTGTGCGCCTGAACATCGCCTGCCCTCGGCCGCTGCTGATGGAGGCGCTGGCGCGGCTGGAGGCGGCGGTGAACGGCCGGCAGCCGGCGGCCTGCGCCGGCGCAGAGGCGTAGGGCGGCCATGCGGCTGGGCGTGCTGGGCGGCACCTTCGACCCGATCCACCTGGGCCACCTGATCCTGGCCGAGGAGGCGCGCGATCGGCTGCGGCTGGACCGGGTGCTGCTGGCGCCTGCGGCCGACCCGCCGCACAAGGATGGCCGCCGCGTGTCGCCGGCCGAGCACCGGGTGCGCATGGTGGCTCTAGCTGTCGCCGACAACCCGCACCTGGTCCTCTCGCGCGTGGACGTGGACCGGCCCGGCCCGCACTTCACCTTGGACATGGTGCGCCTGTTGCTGGCGGAGCACGGCCCCGACACCGAGCTCTTCTTCCTCATGGGTCAGGACTCCCTGGTGGACCTGCCCACCTGGCACCGGCCGCGGGAGCTGATGGCCCTCTGCCGCCTGGTGGCCTTCAGCCGGCCCGACGTCCCCTTGGACTGGGAGGCGCTGGAGGCCGCGCTGCCCGGCGTGCGGGAACAGGTGATCCTGCTGCCCATGCCCCTGCTGCAGATCTCCGGCACCGACCTGCGGCAGCGGGTGCGGGAAGGGCGCACCATCCGGTACCAGGTGCCGGCGGCCGTGGAGGCCTACATCCTCGCCCAGGGCCTGTATCGCCCTCGCGGAGCAGACGCCTGGGACGATGACCTACAGAGCGATTGACCGGTTCGGTGTATACCAGGGCCATCGGCATCGTTGCCGCGGCCGACAGCGGCCAAAAGCCAAAACCTTCCAGAAGGACGCCTATGCCCCGAGAGACCATTCTGTACACGCGCGTCGGCGACGACGGCTACACCGGCGTGTTGGGCCGCGAGCGCGTGCCCAAGTACGACATCATGCCTGAGGCCTACGGCACAGTGGACGAGGCCTCGGCCCTGCTGGGGGTGGCCCGCACTGCGGTCCGCCATCCCCGCAGCGCCGAGATCATCCTAGAGGTGCAGCGCGACCTCTACGCGGCCATGGCCGACCTGGCCACTACGCCCGAGGCGGCCGAGAGGAGCGGCGTGCGGCTGGGCCAGGCGCGCGTGGCCTGGTTGGAGGCCCTCACCGACGAGATCGCAGACCAGGTGGACATCCCGCCTGCGTTCATCGTGGCCGGCGACAGCTGCGCCGGCGCGCTGGTGGACGTGGCCCGCACGGTGGTGCGCCGCGCCGAGCGCATCGTGGCCCACATGCACCACCAGGCGCTGCTGTGCAACCCGACGGTCCTGCAGTACCTGAACCGGCTCTCCTCGCTGCTCTTTGCCCTCTCCCGCCTGGAGGACAAAGCGGCCGGCGTGGAGCAGTTTACCTTGGCCAAGTGGGAGAAGAGGGAGTGATACGCAACATGGTCCCCAAACTGGGCGCCCACATGTCCACGGCCGGCGGCGTCAGCAAGGCCTTCGAGCGCGGCCGCTCCATCGGCTGCGACACCATGCAGATCTTCACCCGCAACCAGAACCGCTGGGACAACAAGCCGCTTGCAGCCGACGAGATCGAGCGCTGGCACGCGGCGGCCAGCGCCACCGGCATCGCGCCGGTGGTCTCCCACGCCTCCTACCTGATCAACCTGGGCTCCCCCGACGACGCGCTGTGGGAGAAGTCCATCGAGGCCATGGTGGACGAGCTGCAGCGCGCCGA
Source organism: Caldilineales bacterium (assembly GCA_025055015.1). Classification (GTDB taxonomy): domain Bacteria; phylum Chloroflexota; class Anaerolineae; order JAAEKA01; family JAAEKA01; genus JANWYQ01. The sequence continues at coordinate 4,528 of JANWYQ010000211.1, read as the reverse complement.
GGCGCTGGGGCTGCTAGGGGTGGTGGTCCATCCTGGCGCGCACATGGAGCAGGGTGAGGAGGCGGGCATTGCGCGGGTGATCGCCGGCTTGGACCGCATCCACGCGGCCACCCCCGGCTTTCGCACGCTGACGCTGTTGGAGATCACCGCCGGCCAGGGCAGCACCCTGGGCTATCGCTTCGAGCACCTGGCTGCCATGCGCCGGGGAGCGGCCAACCCAGAGCGCATCGCCGTCTGCTTCGACACCTGCCACGCCTTCGCCGCCGGCTACGACCTGCGCACGCCGGAGACCTACGCGGCCACCATGGCCGAGTTCGATCGCGTTATCGGCCTCGACCTGCTCAAGTGCTTCCACTTCAACGACAGCAAGGGCGCCCTAGGCAACCGCAAGGACCGCCACGAGCACATCGGCAAGGGCGGCATCGGCCTCAGCGGCTTCGCCCACATCCTGAACGACCCCCGCTTCGTCCACGTGCCCATGATCCTGGAGACCCCCAAGAGCGACGACATGCACGAGGACGTGGAGAACTTGGCGGTGTTGCGCAGCCTGATCCACAGCTAGCGAGCTGACCTCCCTGGCGCCCAGGAGCCCTAGCATGGCTAGAACTCAGGTCCTTGAAGTTCCCGTCCAGGGCATGGACTGCGCCGAATGCGCCCTGCACGTCCAACAAGCCATCGCCAAACTCCCCGGCGTCGAGGCGGTCAACGTGCTCCTGGCCGCGGAAAAGGCCGTCATCCGCCTGGACCCGGAGCGGGTAGGCTTGCCCGCCATTCGGGACGCAGTCGAGAGCGCCGGCTACTCTGTCCCCGAGGCCGCAGCGTCGGCTGCGCCTCCACTGGCGGCCCTCAATCGCCAGATGACAGCGCTGCTGGCCGTGGTGTTCGCCGTTGTGCTGGCCGTTGTGGTCGTGGGCGAGTGGCTGGGGTTGTTCGACCGGTTGAACGAGCTGGTGCCGCTTCCGGTTGGCGTCGCTCTGGTCGCGGCGGGCGGCTTTCCGGTCTTCCGCAACGTGGCCCGCGCCGCCCTCAGGCGGCAGATCACCTCGCACACCCTGATGACGGTGGGGGCGGTGGCGGCCCTCTTGGTGGGCCAATGGGTGGCTGCGGCCATTGTGGTGGTCTTCATGCGCGTGGGCGACTACGTGGAGCGCTTCACGGCCGAGCGCGCCCGCCGAGCCGTGCGGGAGCTTACCGCCCTGGCCCCGCAGGCCGCGCGCGTCGAACGCGACGGGGTCGAGGTGGAGGTGCCGCTGGCCGAGGTGCGGCCCGGCGACATCGTCGTGGTTCGTCCGGGCGAGAAGATCCCGGTGGACGGCGAAGTGGTGGCCGGACATGCCACCGTTGACCAGGCAGCCATCACCGGCGAGTCCATGCCTGTGGAGGTAGCTGCCGGCTCTCACGTCTTCGCCGCCACCGTGGCCACCCTGGGCAGCCTGCGCGTGAGGGCGCTGCGCGTTGGCGCCGACACCACCTTTGGCCGCGTGATCAAGATGGTGGAAGAGGCCGAGGCCCATCGCGGGGAGGTGCAGCGCCTGGCCGACAAGTTCAGCGGCTACTACCTGCCGCTGGTGGCGGGGGTCGCAGCGCTGACCTTCCTCATCAGCCGCAACGCCCTGGCCACGGCCGCTGTCCTGGTGGTGGCGTGTTCTTGTTCCTTCGCGCTGGCCACGCCCGTGGCCATGCTGGCTTCCATCGGCGCCAGCGCCAAGCGCGGCCTGCTGATCAAGGGCGGCAAGTACCTCGAGGCGCTGGCGCGCGCGGACGTGGTGCTGCTGGACAAGACCGGCACCCTCACCCTCGGCCAGCCGCAGATCACCGACGTGGTGCCCCTGAACGGCCGGTCCGCCTCCGAGGTCCTGGCTCTGGCGGCCACCGCAGAGCGCTACTCCGAACATCCGCTGGCCGAGGCCGTGCGTCGGGCAGCCCGCGATCAAGGCCTCCGGATCGCGGAGCCGGAGCACTTTGAGGCGATCCCCGGCATGGGCGTGCGGGCGCAGGTGAACGGCAGCCAGGTGTCGGTGGGCAACCGCCGTTTGGTCTCGGCGCCGGAGGCCGCCGCCGTGGCCCAGGCGTTGGAAGCACAGGGCAAGACCCTGTTGTTCGTGGCGGCGGACGGCGCGCCGGTCGGCGTGCTGGCCGCGGCCGACACGCTTCGCGCGGAGGTCCCGGCTGCCGTCGCCGAGCTGCGCCGGCTGGGCGTGCAACACGTGGAGCTGCTCACCGGCGACCACGAGCGCACGGCCGCGGCGCTGGCGGGGCAGCTCGGCGTCCGCTACCGCGCCAACCTCCTGCCCGAGCACAAGATCGAGGTGGTGAAGGACTACCAGGCCCGGGGCCACGTTGTGGTCATGGTCGGGGATGGGGTGAACGACGCGCCTGCGCTGGCGCAGGCCGACGTCGGCATCGCCATGGGCGCGGCCGGCGCCGACGTGGCCATCGAGGCGGCTCACATTGCCCTGATGCGCGAGGACTGGCGGCTGATCCCCGCCGTGTTCCGCACGGCGCGTCGCACCATGGGCGTGGTCAAGCTGAACATCGCCTTTACCGCCGTCTACAACTTGCTCGGCCTAACCCTGGCAGCCTTTGGCGTCTTGCCGCCCACCCTGGCGGCTGCTGCGCAGTCGCTGCCGGACCTGGGCATCCTGGCCAACTCCGCTCGGCTGCTGCGCCAGGGATGACCGGCGGACGGCCTCGCAGTCGGTCACTGCAGGCGGCATGGGGCAGGCCTAAAGCCAGCCGGCCCTGCGCACCCAAGGCAGGCTGGACAACAAAACTGGGGCGGCTCTCGACCGGAGAGCCGCCCCAGTTTTCAACCTCGCTTGAACGGATCGAAGGGCTCGACGCGCTTAGCCCCAAGGGGCCAAGCGCCGCCTGTGACCGGCCTAGTAGAAGATCCCCCGGCCCAGCTCCTTGGCCTGGCGGACCCAGTCCTCCACCTGGTCGCGGCGCGGCAAGCGCTGCACGTGGTGCTCTCCGGCCACCTCTACCAGCTTCTGGTACAGGTTGTCGGCGTTGCGCTTCGCCAGCTCAGCCACCGTGTCCACGCCGGCGAACTCCAACAGGTCGGAGTACACCTGGCCGATTCCCTTGATGCGCGATAGGTCCGCGCGGTTGACCAATTCCAGCAGCGTGCGCTCCTCAATGCCCAGCTTCTGCGCCAACTCGGCGCGGGCGGCTGGCTGGGCCGCAGCTTCCAGCAGCTTCGTGGCGGTGTTCAGCCCCATGGACTTTAGCGCGGCCGCCAGCTCAGCCGTCATCCCTTGCAGTTGATTGATCCTCAGGCTCATTGTAATGGCTCCTTCCTTGCCTGGTGGTGGAGGAATGCAGATACAGCCCCAGGTCTGGTTGACTGACAAAACTCTAGGGTGCGTAGCTGACAAACTGGACGCGGAGCTCAGGGCCTCTCTGCTTGAAGAATTGGGTGCGAGAGGAGATGGCGGGCTCTGGGTCAGGTTCGCCGGACAAGTGGAGATGGGTAATTAGGTCGAGCCCTTGGACTAACGCCAGCTTGATCCAGTTCCAACCGATCTTGAGGTAGCTACTGCCCCGAAACCAGTGTGGGTCTACCCACCGACGCTTGCCTGGGCGCACCACCTCGATCCCTTGCACCGTCAGGTACAGGGTGACGAGAGCCAGCACCAGGCAGAGACGCTCCAACGCAGCGGCGCTGCGCAGGTAGGAGGCTTCTAACTGGAAGCCGTTGGACTTGTCGTCCAGGAAGTTCTCCTCGATGTCGAAGCGCAGGCCGTACTCATCGAAGGTGGTGACATCGGTCGGTTCATCACTGACGATGAACCAGGTCTGCCGGCTGTCAGGCAGGCGGGCAAGGGCCAGATGGACTGGGCCATAGCGTTGGTCGGTGATGAAGACATGATGCCAGAACAGGGCCTGGCCTGCCGCCAGGGAGACCCGGCCGAGGCGGCAACGCTGACCTCGGCGGTAGACCGAGATGTTGGCCTTAAGGCGTAGGCGCCAATGCCAGCCCAGCCGCTGCAGATGGGCCAGCAGCTGGGTGTCTACGAACCCCCGATCGGCCAAGAAGACCACCGGGCAGCCCGCCGGCAGGAGGGTGGCCGCCTGGTCGAGGAGGTCTCGGTACTGGTCGTAGGCGACGCTGCTGCTGGGGTGTTCCAGCACCCGCCACGCCAGGGGCACGGCCCGTCCACGCACCACCACGGCTAGGCGCACCAGGCAGAAGTGCTCCCACAGCAGCGAAGTGTCCAAGGCCAGGTAGAGGCGGTGATCTCCCCACGAGGCCAGAGCCTGTTGGATCACAGGGCCGTACAGGCTATGGACCTGGACACGGTCGTTGCTCAACCAACGGCTCAACCGGCGCACCTTGCTTTGCAGGTAGCAGGCACGACCGGTGATGAGCAACGCCCAGGCGGTAAGGCTGATCCGGCCGAAGACCATCAGCCCCACCATCATCCAGCCCAAGGTTTTGAGATGGCGCACGTCGAGCCAGGGAGCCAGTGGGCCGAGCTGGTGAACCAAAGTCTCGAACAACTGAGAAGTGGTCATTGTTGTT
>JANWYQ010000153.1 GCA_025055015.1 Caldilineales bacterium | reverse complement strand
AGGGCAGCGCAAGGCCCAAGCCATCCTGGCCGCGCGGCCCCACGCCCTGGTCACCGGCAACATCGGCTGTCTGACCCAGATCGCCCACCACCTACGCCGCCTAGGTAGCTCCCTGCCCCTCTACCACACCGTGGAGCTCCTAGACCTAGCCTATCGCCGGCAGCTTTAGAGGTCGGTGATCGGTCAGCGGTGAACGGTGAACGGTGAACCGTAAACGGTGAAGAGTGAACGGTGAACGGTGGTTTGGTCGAGAGGAAAACCGGACAACAGCTGTCTTCTCCCATGCTTCCCCCCAACGGCCTCCCTAGGGAAGAGATCCTGGCCGCCATGCAGGCGGCGCGGCAGCGCGACGTGGACTGGCAGCACGGCAAGGTGTTCAGCCTGGTCTTCGACGCCGGCGACGAGGTCAACGCGCTGGCCAAGGAGGCCTACACCCTGTTCTTTTCCGAGAACGGCCTGAACCCAACGGCCTTCCCCAGCCTGCGCCGCTTCGAGACCGAGGTGGTGGCCATGGTGGGCGGGCTGCTAGGCGGCCAGGGGCAGTCCGCGGGCAACATGACCTCCGGCGGCACCGAGAGCATCCTGATGGCGGTGCTGGCCGCGCGCGAGTGGGCGCGGGCCCATCGGCCGCAGATCCGGCAGCCGGAGATGGTCCTGCCCCGCACCGCCCACCCCGCCTTCGACAAGGCCGCCCACTACTTCGGCGTCAAGGCCGTGCACACGCCCGTGCGCGAGGACTTCCGCGCCGACCCGGCCGCGGTGCGCCGCGCGGTCACCCCCAACACCGTGCTCATCGTCGGCTCCGCGCCCTCCTACCCCCACGGCGTGGTGGACCCCATCGCCGACCTGGCCCAGATTGCGCAGGAGCGCGAGATTTTATGTCATGTTGACGCCTGCGTGGGGGGCATGATGCTCCCCTTCGTGCGCCGGCTGGGCTACCCCGTGCCCCCCTTCGACTTCAGCGTGCCGGGCGTTACCTCCATCTCCGTGGACCTGCACAAGTACGGCTACGCGGCCAAGGGCGCGTCGGTGATCCTCTACCGCTCCAAGGCCCTGCGCCGCCACCAGCTCTTCGCCACCACCGAATGGCCGGGCGGCATCTACGCCTCCCCCACCATGACCGGCACGCGGCCGGGCGGCGCCATCGCAGCGGCGTGGGCCGTGCTGAACTTTCTGGGCGAGGCGGGCTACCTGCGCATCGCCGATGTGGTCATGCGCACCACGCAGCAGTTCCGCGACGCGATCCACGCCGTCGCCGGCCTCAAGGTGCTGAGCAACCCGGAGATGAGCGTGATGGCTATCGCCTCCGATCGAGACCCCATCTACGAGATCGGCGACGAGCTGGCCGCCCGCGGCTGGCACCTGGACCGCCAACAGTTCCCCCCCAGCCTGCACCTGACCATCAACTACGTGCACCGCGACTCGGCCCAGCGTTTCTTCCTGGACCTGGCGCAGTCGGCCCAGGCCGTGCGGCGGCCCGGCCTGGGCAAGGCGGGCAGCCGGCTGCTGCCCGCGGCCGCTGCTGCCGTGGTCAAGGCGCTGCCCGAGGGAGTGGCCAGCTGGCTGACCGGCCGGGCGGCTGCGCTGCTCAAGGGAGGCGAGGGGCTGCCTCAGCGCTCGGCCGCCATGTACGGCATGATGGGAACCCTGCCCAACCGGGGGGACCTGCGGGAGCTGGTGCTGGACCTGCTGGAGAGCTTCACAGATCCGCAGCGCTGAGGTTGAGCTCGGCGTAGCGGCGGCGCAGCATGGCGCCCTCCAGCGCAGCCCGCAGCCGCGGCAGGGCCCACCGCGCGGCCCGGCGGCCGGCCTCTACCACCTCCTCCCAGCGGTCGAAGCCGAAGAACAGGCCGATGTCGGGGGAGAGCTCCGGCTCGATCAGCACGTCGGGCGGCGTGTCCTTCAACCGCAGGTCGGTCAGCTCCGACATCATGATGGTGACCACGTCCACCAGCTCCTGGAAGTTGCGGAGGCGGCGGGGCTGGCGCATGCCGACCACCCGCGGGGCCTCGCCCGGCACGTTGTACCGGAAGCTGGGCATCACGTCCACCGCGATCACGAAGTCGGCGCCCATGCCCCGCGCCACGTCCACCGGCACGTTGTCCAGCACGCCGCCGTCCACCAGGCGCAAGGGCCCCCAATCCACCGGCTCGAAGACGCCGGGCACGGAGATGGTGGCGCGCACGGCGTCCACCACCTTGCCCTCCCGCAGCACCACCGGGCGACCGCTGTACAGGTCCACCGCCACCATGGCCAGCGGCACGGGCAGGTCGGCGAAGGTCAGGTCGGGGCCGATGAGGCTGGCCAGGTAGTTGTAGATGCGCGCGCCTTTGATCAGCGCCTTGCCCGACAGGCTGACATCTACCAGCCTGGCGATCTGGGCCAGGTCGGCGCGTTCGCTGAGCTCGGCGGCCATGCGGTCCGGGGTGAGGCCGGCCGCGGCCAGCGCGCCCACGATGCCGCCCATGCTGGCGCCGGCGATCAGGTGGTAGGAGATGTCGGCCTCGCGGAGCACCTCCAGCACGCCGATGTGGGCCAGCCCGCGCACCCCGCCGCCGCCCAGGGCCAGGCCGACCTTGAGGGGAGAAGGGTTCTGCTCCAGTGGTGTGGGTGGGGTCGTCAAGGGAACCATCGGATCACCGGAGACTGAGTTCGACGCCGACTCGCGGGAGCATCGGTTAGGGAGAGATAGAGGGCATCAGCCTGTTCGTCAACTTTCAGCTTCATCATACGTTCTCCTTCGATCGAAAAAGGCTGACAACCCTCGTTGCTACTGGCCGTCCGGATCCGCCTCTGCGGCCAGGGCCGGCGCCAGAGGCTTCAGGCTCACCGGCGCCGCGGCATCTACCTCGCGCGCGGCCGCGCGCGCCCGCTGCTCGCTCACCGTCAGGACGATCAGCAGCCCCGCGGCCAGGAAGAAGGCGATGGCCCACAGCGCCAGCCGCAGGCCTTGCTGTTCCGCGGTCGCCACCGGCACGCCTTGTCCCTCGTACATCAGCGCAAACTCCGCCGCCAGCCAGCCGAACACCAGCGGCCCCAGCCAGAAGGAGATGCGCCCCACCATGGTGAAGAAGCCGAAGAACTCCGCGCTGTGCCCTGGCGGCGCAAACAGGCCTACCATGGTGCGGCTCACCGACTGCACGCCGGCCATGGCGACCCCCGCCGCCGCGCCGATCAGGATGAACCCCAGCTGGCTCTGGTTGAGGAACAGCCACGCCACCACGCCGATCATGGCCAGCAGGGAGGCGATCAGGCTGGGCTTGGCGCTAAAGCGGTTCACCAGCAGGCCGAAGGCGTAGGCGCCCAACACGTTGGTCACCTGCACGATGATGGCAAAGACGATGATCATCTGCTGCGACAGGCCGAAGAGGGTGGAGCCGATGATAGCGGCGAACTCCAGCGCGATGGCGACGCCGCTGCCGTAGAGCAGGAACGCCGCCATGAACTTCGCCATCTCGCGGTAGCGGCCCGCCGTGCGCACCGTGTGCGCCACCTCCTTGAAGGCTACGCTGACGTAGGTCTCCCCCGGCGGCAGGGGCTGGCGCTGCGCCCGCTCCGGCAGGAAGAACACCAGGGGCAGCATGGACAGCAGCCAGAACAGCGCTGTGATCACCATGGCGAGCCGCACGATGAACGTCCCGCCGACGGCGATCACCAAGGGCAGGATGATCAGCAGGGCGATGACGCCGCCGGCCGAGCCCACCGCCCAGCCGATGCCCGACACCTTGCCCATCTCCTCCGGCGCAGCGATCTCCGGCAGAAAGGCGTCGTAGAACACCTGGCTGCTGCGGTAGCCGATCTCGGCCAGGATGAAGAAGAGCATGCCCAGCAGCACGTCCCCCTTCTGGACGAAGAAGAGGAGGCCGGTGAAGATCAGCGCTTGGGCCGTGAAGATCAGCAGGAAGCGCTTCTTGGCCCCTGAGAAGTCCGCTAGCGCGCCTAGCACCGGCGCGATGACGGCCACGACGATCAGCGCGATGCCGATGGCCAGGCCCCACAGCCGGGAGCCCTCCGCGCCGCCCACCACCACGTTCTTGAAGTAGGTGGAGAAGACGGCCAGGTACACCACCGAGGCGTAGGCCGAGTTGCCGAAGTCGTACAGGTACCAGGCCCAGCGCTCGCGCCGGGCCGTGCGCAGCGATGCGTCGGAAGCGCCCATGATGTCCTAACCTCCTGCGGACGAAAACAGCGCGCCGGGCAGCCTTACAGCAACAGGGAGACGCCCAGCACAAAGATCATGCCGACCACGAAGCGACGGAAGCCCTCGCCGCTCAAACGGCGGTCGAGGCGAGAGCCCAGGAGGACGCCCAACAGGGCGGCCGGCGCCAGCGTCAGCCAACCCAGCAGCACCGGCCGGGTGAGGTTGCCGGCGCCCAGGTGGGCCACCAGCACCAACGTGCTGTTGAGCAGAAAGACGGCCTGCAGCACCGATCGAAACTCCTGCCGCGGCCAGCGCTGCAGGCTGCCGAAGACGATCACCGGCGGACCGGGGGTGTTGAACGCGCCGCCCAGACATCCCGAGGCGAAGCCCACCGGGTAGATCCAGCCGTCGGACCGCAAGGGCGGCGCCTGCGGCCGGGCCAGCGCATACAGCGCGTACGTGATCAGGAGCACCCCCAACACAGCCTTGACCACGTCCTCCGGCAGATTGCCCAGGGCCCACACTCCCACCGGGATGCCCAGGATGGCCGGCAGCGCCAGGCGCAGCACCGTGCGGCGGTTCAGGTCACCCCGGTAGCGCACAAAGTTTATGACATACAGCGTGAACCCGACCAGGGCAATCAACGGCGCCGCGCTGCGCACGCCTAGCAGCAGCACCGCTATGGGCATGGTCAGCAGGGCGAAGCCGAAGCCGGCCGCCGTCTGCAGCAGCGCCGCCACCAGCACCACGCCGAACAACACCAGTAGAACCGTAGTAGCCAACACAGCCTCAGAAAGTGGAGGAGATGATAGCGCAGTCGGCCGCCGACGTCAAGCGCCCAGGGTAGCCCACAGCAGCCGCAGGCCCAGCAGCGCCAGCGTGACCAGCACCAGCTTACGAAAGGTCTCCGGCGCGATGCGGCGGCCCACCGCCAGCCCCAAGGCCATCCCCGCCGCCAGCGCCCCCAAGCCGACCAGGTAGACCTGCCACACCTCGCCGGTGAGGTTGCCCGCCGCGGCGTGGCCCGCCACCACCATGGCGTCTATCACCAAGAAGAAGCCCTGCAGGTTGGCGCGGAACTCGTCGGGGGACCAGCGCCGGCCGGTGCCGTAGATCACCACCGGCGGCCCGGAGGTGTTGTAGGCGCCGCCCAGCACGCCGGAGGCGAACCCGAACACGTAGGCCCACTTGGCCGCGGCCAGCGGCGGCACCTGCAGGCCCACCAGGTTGTACAGGGCGTAGGCCACCAGCACCACGCCCAACAGCCCCACCACCAGCGCCTCCGACAGGTGTCGAACGCCCCAGATGCCCAGGGGAACGCCCACGGCCGCCGCCGCCACCAGTCGAGCGATGGATCGCACCTCCAGATGGCCGCGCAGGATGAACAGCAGCAACACCTCGGTGGTCAAGCCGATCAGCGCCACCAGCGGCGCTGCGACGCGGATCCCCACGATGCTCACCAGGAGGGGCATGCCCACCATGGCAGTGCCGAAGCCGACGGTGCTTTGGGTAAAGACGGAGATGAAAATGGCCAACGCAGCGAGCAGGAGAGGGGTGAAGTCCATAGGCCGATTTTTAGCACTGAAGCCCAAAGTTGGCAACTCTTGCAGACTTCCCGACTCTTCGACTATAATCCGGCAGCAGAGCCGCCCCTCATCGCCTAGCCGGCGGTCAGGGTTCTCTTCTCTACGCCGTCGGTGCCCCTTGTCCGTTGTTCTTCGGAGACCAAGCCCCCCATGCCAAAATTTCCTTACGACCCCACGTTGACCCAGAGCCTACAGATCGCTGCGGAGCTCGTGTGCTTGAAGCCATTAGCCGAGCGGGTGGAGTGGGTAGCCTTCTTTCTCCACGAGATCGAGAGCACCTCTACCCCTGCAGCCGCACGGCTGATGTTGGAAAAGCTGCAACAGCGCCTGGCCAACCGCCTGGCTACCGGCGGGTGGTAGGCTGTCTCGTGCGCCTGGGTAGCCGGTTTTTTTTTCGTCAGAGCTGTAGCACAACTGCTCGCAGTTGTGCCACAAGGAGGTTCAAGCACCGATGAAGTTCATTGACCTCTCCATCCCTCTGGGCATCGGCACGCCGCCGTGGCCCACCTACGAGCCCTTGCAAGTGAAGTACTTCAAGCGCCTGGCCCCTAACGGCGCCAACGGCCAGCTCCTCACCCACTCCAACCACCTGGGCACCCACCTGGACGGCGAGATCCACTTCTACACCCCCGGCAAGGACATCGCCAGCCTCACCCTGGACTTCCTCACCGGCCCCGGCGTGATCGTGGACCTGTCCGACGCCGTGGGCGACTACGACATCTACACCTCCCAGATGGTGGAGGAGCGGGTGGAGGTGCGCGAAGGGGACATCCTGATCATCCACACCGGCTACCACCACTTCGGCTGGGACCACCCCACCGCCGACGAGGTGGCCTACATGGTCAAGCATCCCGGCCCCGACCGCGAGTTCGCCCAGTGGTGCAAGGCCAAGCGCATCAAGTGGCTGGGCGTGGACTGCGGCAGCGCCGACCACCCCATGAACACCATCATCCGCCAGTGGATGCCCCGCTACGCCAAGGAGGCCGACGCGCACTTCCAGGCCAAGTACGGCAAGCCCCTGGCCGAGGTCTTCACCGAGGACAAGTACCAGCTGATGCACATCGAGATGTTCCCCTACGGCATCATCCACGCTGAGTGCGTGGGCGGGGACATTGACCTGCTGCTGAACCGGCGGGTGAACATCGGCTGCTTCCCCTGGCGCTTCGTGGACGGCGAGGCCAGCATCGCGCGCATCGTGGCCTATGTCGAAGACGACGAGTACGAGGCGCTGATGGCCAAGAAGGCCGCCATGCCCAAGACCCGCTTCGGCGACGCCATCGGCCCCTTGCCCCCCTTCGCCAAGCGCACCAACATCGCCCAATGACCCTCCTCCGCCCATGAGCGCTGCCCCATGAAGGCCATCCGCTTCAACGCCACGGTCCCCCGCTACGCCGCCGGCCTGGCCCTGGCCAAGGTGCGGCCCTCCCTGCTGTGGAGCGGCGTGTCGTGCACCGCGTTGGAGGAGGTGCCGCCTCCGGCCCTCCCCGGCCCCGACTGGGTGCGGGTGCGCACCCGGCTGGGCGGCATCTGCGGCAGCGACCTGAGCGCCGTCTACCTGCGCACCAGCCCCTACTACTCGGCCCTGGTCTCCTTCCCCTACACCCTGGGCCACGAGAACGTGGGGGTGATCGAGGAGGCAGGGCCGGCGGCCGAGGGCTGGCAGCCGGGGGAGCGGGTGGTGGTGGAGCCGCTGCTGTGGTGCGCGCCCCGGGGCTTCGCCGAGGCGGTGTGGTGCCCTGCCTGTCAGCGCGGGGAGATCAACCGCTGCCGCCGCACCCACGAGGGACGGCTGGCGCCCGGCCTGTTCATCGGCGCATGCCGCGACACCGGCGGCTCCTGGAGCCCTGCCTTCGTAGCCCATCGCTCGCAGCTCTACCGTGTGCCGTCCACCGTGAGCGACGAGAACGCGCTGATGGTGGAGCCCTTCGCCTGTGGCCTCCACGCCGTGCTGCAGCATCCGCCCGCCGAGGGGGAGACGGCGCTGGTGATCGGCTGCGGCACCATCGGCCTGGGGGTGATTGCAGCCTTGCGCGGGCTGGGCTTCCGGGCCACGGTGCTGGCCGCAGCCCGCTATCCCTTCCAGGCTGAGGCCGCGCGCCGCCTGGGCGCCGACCACGTGCTAGGCCGCGACCTGGCCGAGGAGGTGGTGCGCCGCACGGCCGCGCAGACGCGCCAGCCCATGATTGGCAAGCCGGTGGTGATCGGCGGCGTGGACCTGACCTACGAGTGCACCGGCGCGGACGCAGCCCTGGACGACGCCGTGCGGCTCACCCGCGCCGGTGGCCGGGTGGTGCTGGTGGGCGTCCCCGGCGTCCCCAAGGGGCTGGACTGGACCCCCATCTTCGCCAAGGAGCTGACGCTGGCGGCCGCCTACACCTACCACCACGCCGAGCAGTGGCAGGGCCGGCGCTGGCGCACCTTCGACCTGGCGCTGGACCTGATGGCGCGCGGCGCAGTGGACCTGGGCTGGCTGGTCACCCATCGCTTCCCCCTGGAGGACTACGGCCGCGCGCTGGAGATGGCCAGCCGCAAGGGCAACAGCGGGGTGATCAAGGCGGCCTTCGAGTTCCCGCCGGGCTAGTGCCCGCTGAGCGGCACCACCTCGATCTCGTACACCCACGGCCACCACTTGCCCGTGACGAACAACCGACCCGTGGCGGCGTCGTAGGCGATGCCGTTGAGCACGTCCACCGGCTGGGTGCGCTCCTCCGGCGGCAGCAGGCCGCTGAGGTCCACCCAGCCGGCCACGCGGCCGGTGGCCAGGTCAACGCGTGCGATCAGGTCGGTCTGCCACACGTTGGCCCACACCTCCCCCTCGATGTGCTCCAGCTCGTTGAGCCGCACCACCGGCTGGCCGAAGGCGTCCACCACTGCCAGCCGCTCGATCTCCTGCAGGGTGGCGGGGTCGAGAATGCGGAGCTGGTGGCTGCCGTCGCTCATGATCAGCCGGTTGCCGTCGGTGGTGAGGCCCCACCCCTCGCCGGGGTAGCTCCACGTGCCCAGGGGCGCGAGGGTATGGCGGTCGTAGACGAAGCCGGTGCCCTCCTGCCAGGTGAGCTGGTACAGCCGGTCGCCCAGCACCGCAATCCCCTCGCCGAAGTACGGCTCCGGCAGCGCCACCTGCTGCAGCACCTGGCCGGTGGGCGGGTCCACGATGCGCACGGTGGACTGCCCTCGCAGCCCGGTGCTCTCGTAGAACACCCCGTCCAGGTAGACCAGCCCCTGGGTGAAGGCCCTCGGGTCGTGGGGGAAGCGGTTCAACACGCGGTAGGTGTAGGTGATGGCGGCTATCGCCTGCGCAGCGGTCGGCGAGGGCTCGGGCAGCGTCGGCGTCGGGGAGGGCAGAGGCGTAGGAAGCTCAGGGGGGGTGGGCGTGGGCAGGGGAGAGATGGCCAGCTGGCGGGTCTCGGCCAGGGGCCGGGGCAGGCCGGCGGCGGCCGTAGGCGGGGGGAACGTCTCCGGGCCAGGCGCCGGGGGCAGAGCGGGCTGACAGGCGGCGGCCAGCAACAGCATCCCCCCGCCGACCAGTCGGCCGATGCGCTGGAGGCCCTTGCAGTACGCCATGCTCAGCGACGCAGGCGGGGATCCAGCGCGTCGCGCAGGCCGTCCCCCAGCAGGTTGAAGCCCAGCACCGTCAACATGATGGCCAGGCCGGGAAAGACCACGATGTGGGGCGCGGAGAAGATGTAGGTGCGCCCCTTCTGCAGCATGTTGCCCCACTCGGGCACGTCGGGCGGAGCGCCCAGGCCCAGGAAGCCCAGGGCTGAGGCCGAGAGGATGGCGGTGGCGATCTGGAGGGTAGACTGCACCACCAGGGGCGCCAACGTGTTGGGGAAGATGTGGCGCACCAGGATGCGCAGGTCGTTGGCGCCGACGCTGCGGCTGGCGTCCACGAAGAGCTCGTTCTTGGTGGCCAGGGTGGAGCTGCGCACCAGGCGCGCGTACACCGGGATGGACACGATGCCGATGGCCACCATCGCGTTGTTCAGGCCGGGCCCGAAGGTCGCCACCAACAGGATGGCCAGCAGGATGCTGGGAAAGGCCAGCAGCACGTCCATCAGGCGCATGATCGCCAGGTCGGTGGCGCCGCCCAGGTAGCCCGACAGCAGGCCCAGGGGTGTCCCTACCACCAGCCCGATGCCCACGGCGATCAGGCCCACCACCATGGAGAGCCGGGCGCCGTGCAAGAGGCGGGAGAACAAATCGCGGCCCAGCTCGTCGTTGCCCAGCCAGTACTCGGCGCTGGGCCCCTTGCGCGCCAGCCGGAAGTTGGCCTGGTCGTAGTCGTGGGGCGCAATCCACGGCGCAGCCACGCTGATGAACAGGAAGATGGAGACGATCACCATGCCCAAAACGGCGCTGGGGCTGCGCAACAGCCGCCGCACCACGTCAGGCGTCTGCCTGCGTCGCAGCGGCGCCATTTCGAGGCTCTCACGAGCGGAGATAGTTGCTTCCATGGCCAGAGAACAGAGTAGCCGAGCCGAAGGGCGCGCTAGTGGTAGCGAATGCGCGGGTCCAGATAGGCGTACAACACGTCCACCGCCAGGTTGACCAGCACAAACCCCAGGGTCACCACCAGCACCGTCCCCTGCACCACCGGGTAGTCCCGGTAGCCGATGGCGTCCACCAGCAGCCGGCCGAGGCCCGGCCAGGCGAAGACCGTCTCCGTCAGCACAGCGCCGCCCAGCAGGGTGCCGAACTGCAGACCGATGATAGTGACGATGGGGATGAGCGCGTTGCGCAGCGCGTGGCGGTAGATCACCCAGCGCTCGGCCACTCCCTTGGCGCGCGCCGTGCGCACGTAGTCCATGCGCAGCACCTCCAACATGCAGGCGCGCGTCATGCGCGCCTGGATGGCCATGGAGGTCGCAGCCAGGGCCATCACCGGCATCACCAGGTGCTGCCAGGTGCCGGTGCCCGTCGGCGGCAAGACCGGCTCCGACAGCCCCAGCCAGCGAGGCAACAGCACGCTGAAGAAGATCATCAGCATCAGGCCCAGCCAGAAGATGGGCATGGAGACGCCGATCAAAGCCAGCATCATGCTGAGGCTGTCCACCCACGTGTTGGCGCGCGTGGCCGACAGCACGCCCAGCGGGATGCCGATGGCCGACGCAAACAGCAGGCTGAGCACGGCCAACTGCGCGGTCTTGGGCAGCCGGTTGGCGATCTCCTCGGCCACCGGCAGGCCACTGCGCACCGAGCGCCCCAGGTCGCCCTGCAGAACCCGCTCCAGGTAGATGGCGTACTGGACCAGCAGCGGGCGATCAAGCCCCATCTCCTGGCGCACCTGGGCGACCAGCTCCGGCGTCGCCAGCTCGCCGGCGATGGCCATGGCCGGGTCGCCGGGCACGAAGCGCACGCTGGCGAAGACTAGGAAGGACACCCCCAGCAACACTGGGATAGCCAGCAGCAGTCGCCGAACGATGTAAGTGGTCATGCGCGTCGCCGCCGAGGGGGGAACAGGTTGCGGGCCGCGCCCTGTAGCGGGGCCCTGCGGGAGGCGAGCCGCAGCTCGCCTCCCGCCGCTCGTCTGTAGCACAACCGCCAGCAGTCGTGCTACAGCGTAGGACCTCGGAACGCTCCGGCTACTTCTTCGTGGCGTAAGTGGCGATCATCCGCTCGTTGGGATGGACCACGAAGCCCTCAACGTTGCTGCGCACCGCCGTCTTCTGCACCTCGCTGTACAGGAACAGCCAGGGCGCGTCCTCCCAGATCAAGCGGATCGCCTCGGCGTAGGCCTGCTTGCGCGCCTCTTGGTCGGGGTTGGTGCGCGCGCCGTCCAGCAGCTCGTCCACCTTGGGGTTGCTGTAGAACGCGCCGTTGAAGCCCGGCGGATGCTGGCTGCTGTGGAACAGCGCGTAGAGCGCGTAGTCCGCGTCCATGGTGGGCGTGCTCCAGCCCAGCATGGCGAACTGCACGTCGTTCTCCGGCTTGGGCTTGCGCACCGTGGGCACGTACTGCGGCCACTCCAGGGTCTTCAGCTCCACCTCCAGCCCCACCTCCCGCAGCTGGGAGCGCACGGCATCTGCCACCAGCGCGTCCTGGACGTAGCGGCCGGTAGGATGGTAGAGGACGACCTTGGTGCCGGGCGCGATGCCGGCGTCGGCCAGCAGCTGCTTGGCCTTGGCCACATCGCGCGGGTAGGGCGTCTGTGGCGCGTAGCCGAAGATGGGCGGCGCGAAGGGCGCATCGCTCACGCGCGCCGCGCCGGCAAACAGCTCGTTGACGATGGCCTCCTTGTCCACGGCGTAGTTCACCGCCTGGCGCACCCGCGGGTCGGTGAAGGGCTCCGCCGTGACGTTGAAGAAAATGTAGATGGTGCGCAGGCCGGGGGTGGTGATCACGTTGATGTTGGGGTCTGCGTCCAGCCGCTCCGCCTCGATGGGCGGCACGCGTACCGCCACGTCCGCCGTGCCGGCCTCCACCTCCACCAGGCGGGCGCCGTCCTCCTTGACCACCTTGAAGACGACGGTGTCCACGGTGGCGGGCTTGCCCCAGTAGTTGGGGTTCTTCTTTAGAGTGACCGCCTCGTCCCGCTTCCAGCTATCCAGCAGGAAGGGGCCGGTGCCCACCGCGTTGGCGGCCATGGCCTCGGAGCCCTGGGCCAGCAGGTCGGGGTGCACCATGGCCAGCGCGCCGTGCGACAGGTGGGCCGGCAGCGGCGCGAAGGGGCCGCTCAGCTTCAGGTTCACCGTGTAGTCGTCCACCACCACCACCTCCTGGATGCGGTCAATCAGGAAGCGGAAGGTGGCCTTGTTGTCCGGGTTCAGCACCCAGTCCAGGTTGGCCTTCACGACCGCGGCGTTGAAGGGCGTGCCGTCGCTGAAGGTCACCCCCTGGCGCAGCTTGAGGGTGAAGGAGCCGTCCTCGTTGGGCGTGATGCTCTCAGCCAGCAGCGGCTCCAGCTGTCCCTCTGGGTTCATGTAGAAGAGGGTCTCGTAGATGTGCTCCAACACGGTGAAGGAGGGGGAGGAGGTAACCGTGTGGATGTTGAGGTTCTCGATGTCGGTGCCTGTGGCGATGGTCAGGGTGACCGGCTGCGGCACCGGGGTTGGGGTAGGAGGCACCGGCGTAGGCGTCGGGGGCACCGGCGTGGGGGTTGGCTGGGCCGGCTGGGCCGGCTGGGCAGGTTGAGCCGGCTGGGCGGGCGCTGCCGGCTGGGCGGGCTGGGTGGGCGCAGCGCCAGGGCAGGCGCTCAGCACCACCATCGCCACTAACAGGACGATGCCCACGAGGGCCAGGCGAAGGCGGCTCAGAGGTGTCATGGCTGTCTCTCCTTCCTTGATGAGCCTCAAGTGTAAAGGATGCTGGCGCCAGAACCAGCATATGCGGCCGCTGCCAGTGTAGCAGGCGGGAAGTAGGTGCTATTTTACGTTTTTTCCCCCGGCTGACAAATGACGCGCGGCACCGTTGCCGACCCTCCGCCCTAGCGCCACGGGGTGACCGGACATGTGACTTCCAGCACTGGTCAACCTGACGGTTATCACGGTACACTGACCGTAGAAACAACAAGAAGCGAGCCCCTGGGCCCAAGCCCGTAGCCTAGCCAGCCATTGGTCCCCGGTCGGCGCAGGGCTGACGGCCTGGTGACACCCCAGAACGCCTTTGAAGGAGGTCTTCCCATGTCTGCCCCGGTTCCTACACCTAACCACCGCGCCGCCAAGGATCGCGATGCGCTGGTCGTCGGCATCGTGCTCATCGCCGTCGGCCTGGTCGTCTTCGTCGGCCAGGTCGTGGACCTGCCGGACCTCAAGCTGCTGATCCTGCCGGCGCTGGCAGCGATCTTTCTGATTGCCGGCCTGCTGACGCGGGAGATCGGGCTGGTGATCCCCGGCGGTATCCTGGCCGGCATCGCCTTGGGCATTGGCCTGATCGCAGGGCCCTCGGCGCCTGTGCTTGACGTGGACCAAGGCGGCGTCTTCCTGGTGGCCTTCTCCGTGGGCTGGGCCCTCATCACCTTGCTCTCTCCCTTCACCCGCCAGGGGTTCCAGTGGTGGCCGTTGATCCCCGGCGGCATCATCGGGTTGGTGGGCCTGGCCGTCGTGCAAGGGGGCGCAGCCCTGTCCGCGCTAGAGATCATCGGCTACCTGTGGCCGCTGGTGCTGATCGGCGTCGGCATCGTCGTCCTCCTGCGCCGGCGCGCGTAGGGCTGCGGGTTGCCAACCTGTGCAAAGTTGGCAACCCGCGTTTTCTGCAGTATGATGCCTCCATGAGCCCTTCCTCGTCTCGCTCACGCTCCGTTGACCCCATGCGCATCGCCGGCTACGTGGTGCTCGTCGCAGCCAGCGTGCCCGGCCTGTGGGACCTCATGAGCCGTCAGGGCCCGGCGCGGTGGATCGGCCCCGGGCTGCTGGCGGCCTTCGCGCTCTTGCACCTGGCGCCTGACGAGATGCTGTGGGGCGTCAAAGCCAAGCGCCCACACCTCTACTTCGTGGTCATGTCTGCCCTGGTGGTGAGCTTGGTGCTGCTGCCGCCCCGCATGCCCTACTTCGTGGTGCTCTTCTTCCTGCTCAGCGCGGAGGCCATGATGCGCTTTCCGGCC
>JANWYQ010000105.1 GCA_025055015.1 Caldilineales bacterium | reverse complement strand
CTGACAAGAGGACCGCTTGGCCGCACTAGAGGAGCCCTCAGTGATCTCATCTGTGTCGTCCCACTCGCTTACGCTGTCCGGGCTCGCACACCGCTGCGCCGAAGAGACAGAGCGTTTCTTTCGCCGGCAGGACTACGACTCGGCGCCGTGCTACGAGCTCTTTCGCCGAGCGACAGCGGCGCGCGACGAAGCGGCCTTCGCCGTGGTGTACAGCCAATATCGCGGCCTGGTTCGCCGGTGGGTGGAGCAGCATCCAGCCTTCGTTGGCGATGAGGAGGCCGATTTCTTCGTCAACCGGGCCTTTGAGAAGTTCTGGCATGCGGTAACCCCCGAGAAGTTCGCGCGCTTCCCCCACCTCAAGGCCGTGTTGGCCTACCTCAAGCTGTGTGTGCACAGCGTCCTGGTGGATCACGCTCGCAGCCGAGGGCCCCAGGCCATAGACCAGGAGCCGGAGCAGCTCGAGCTCCATGATTGGCGCAGTGAAGCCGACCCCTTGGCATCGGCTGTTGCGAGCCTAGAACGCAGCGAGCTCTGGCGGCTGGTCTTGAGCAAGCTCCAGGACGACCGAGAGCGCATCGTGATCCACGGCTCCTTCGTGCTCGCCCTCAAGCCCCGAGAAATCCAGGCCCAGCACCCCAATCTCTTCGCCAGCGTCGGCGAGATCTACCGAACCAAGCAGAACGTGTTAGAGCGGCTGCGGCGTGACAAAGATCTACACGCGCTCTTGCGCTGAGGCGCACAAATTTCGCGGTTTTCTGCGTTGAGTCCAGTGAGTGCATTTTGCCAGTTCAGGAGACACGAGCCTGGCGAGCGGATGCGGATGATTGGTCTAGCCGCCTCGGCCGAAGGGCATCGTAAACTGGACGACACCACTCCCATCAAACCAACGAGGACGATCCATGTCGTGTTCTTTTGCGCACGAGCTCAGCGATTTTGAGCTGTTGATGGCCGCCGACGGAGAGGGTGATGCGTCGGTCTATCATCATCTCCTCACCTGCCCCGACTGCCAAAAGAGGGCCGAGGACGCTGCCCGCCTTGAGTCGTCGCTGAGGACGCGTTTGTTCCGCGCTGACTGTCCTTCCTCTCTCGTCCTAGGAGAGTATCAGATGGGCATGCTGCGCGCTGACGAGGCTCTGGCTGTGGCGCAACACGTGGCGAGCTGCCCCCACTGCCGCCGGGAGATCAGCCAGTTGACGGACTTCATGGCCCAGGAGCCGCCGATCCCCGACGAGGGCGCTGCCTCGCTGGGCCAGCGTGTGCGCATCCTCGTGGCGCGGCTGGTCAGCGGCGGCCGCGCCTTGGGCGGCCGCATGGCTCCGCAGCCGGCCCTGGCGCCGGCCTTTGCCGGCCTGCGCGGCGAGAACGCCGAGCCCGTGGTCCTTGCGGCCGACGGCCTCCAGATCACCCTGGAGGTCGAACCCGATCCCCGACAGGCCGGCTGCTTTAGCCTCGTTGGCCTGGTGATCGGCCT
Organism: Caldilineales bacterium; assembly: GCA_025055015.1. GTDB lineage: Bacteria > Chloroflexota > Anaerolineae > JAAEKA01 > JAAEKA01 > JANWYQ01. The sequence goes on along the minus strand of JANWYQ010000105.1, from coordinate 32,283 downwards.
GGACATGGCCGATGGGGCCGAGGTCACCCTTTGGCGCAACGGCCAGCGGCTGGCCAGCGCAGCGGTGGACGCCCTCGGCAACTTTGCCCTGTCCGCTCTCCCGCGTGGAAACTACGAGCTCATCCTGACGGCGCCCGGCGTCGAGGTGCACGTGCAGGAGCTCAGCGTCGCTTAGTCAAGCCCATCCATTTGCGGAGGCGTCCCCTGCTGACCGGCGGGGGACGCTTTGTCAATTCGCCGATGTCGGTTCAGCCCTCCAATCCGGAGACCCTGGTCCAAGAGCTGCTGGCGGCGCCTCCTGGCCCGACCCGCGAGCGCTGGTTGCTCGACCACGCCTCCTGCCTGGACGACCGGCTGGCCGAGGCCGTGAAGGCCGAGGCCGACCGCAGCCTGCGCGTCAGCGTCCAACAAGCACTCCAGGTAGCCGACGCCTTGGCTGCCCTGGCTGCGGCGTCCGGTCGGCCCGGGCACCGCGGCCTGAGCCTCTTGGCGGAGGCCAACGCCCGCGGCATCGGGCTGGGGGACCACCGCCGAGCGGTGGAGCTCTACGACGCTGCCGCCGCCCTCTACGCCGAGGCGGGCATGGCGGCGGAGGCGGCGCGGGCGCAGGTAGGCAAGGTGTGGTCCTTGGCGGCCTTGGGGCGCTACGACGAGGCCTTGGCCGTCGGCCGATGGGCGCGCGAGGTCCTGGCTGCGCACGGCGACTGGCTGCCCTTGGCGCGGCTGACCGCGAACCTGGCGGCCGTCCAGGGCCGGCTCGGCCGCGACGCCGAGGCCCTGGCCCTGCTGGACGAGGCCCGGCGATGGAGCGAGCGCCTACCTGAGCTGCGCACCGGCTTTCTGGCTCGCTTGGAGCACAATCGCGCCATCGTGTTGCGCAACCTGGGCCGCTTCGACGAGGCCATCCAGGCCAGCCAACGGGCCGCGGCCCTGCTGCAGCAAACCGGCCAGAGCATCGGCGTGGCCCGCGCCCGGCAGAACCTGGCCGTGACCTACTTCGTGCTGGGGCGGTACAACGAGGCGCTGGATATGCTGGACCGCGTCCGAGACGCGTTCCTGGCCGACGGTCGGGAGCGGGACGCGGCGCTGGTGAACCTGTTCATCTGCGACTGTCTGCTGCAGCTGAGGCGCTTTGCCGACGTGCTGGAGCGCTGCGCCGCCGCCGAGCAGCTCTTCGAGCGCCTCGGCACCGGCCACGAGCAGGCCCAGGCTCTGGTAAACCACGCCGTAGCCGCAGCCGGCCTCCGCCGCTTTGCCGAAGCCCACGCCGCCCTTGCGCAGGCTCGCGCCATCTTCGAGGCCGAGGGCAACCAGGTGTTGACGGCCCACGTGGACCTGGAGGAGGCCAACGTGCTCTTCCGGGAGGGACATTGGCTGGAGAGCCAGGACCGGGCGGCCGCCTGCGCAGCTGCCTTTGCCCGCCTGGGCCTGGCTGTGGAGGAGGCTCGCGCCTCCCTTGCAGCGGCGCGGGCTGCCCACGCCCTGGGGGACTCCCTCGCTGCTCGGCGCTGGGTGGCGCGCGGGCTGGCCGTCGGTCAGCAAGAGGGGCTGCCGTCCCTCACCTATCAGGCCTACCACCTGCTGGGCAGCATAGACCGGCGGCAGGGGAACCTGGAGGCTGCCCTGGCGGCCTACACCTGCGCCGTTGACGACCTGGAGCGGCTGCGCAGTCGCTTGATGGTCGAGCACCGCGTGGACTTCCTGGAGGACAAGGAGGAGGTCTACGAGGACGCGGTGGACCTCTGCCTTGCCCTGGGCCGCGCCGACCAAGGGCTGTCCCTGGCGGAGCGAGCCAAGTCGCGCGCGCTTCAGGACCTGGTGGCGGGACGGTTGGACATCAGCCTGCGCGCTCGCAGCCCGGAGGACGAGCCGCTGGTGGCGGAGTTGATCCGATTGCGCAACGAGTACGATCGGCTCCATCGCCGCCGGCACACGGTCGAGGAGGTGGCCGAGCGGGGCTGGGCGCCGGCCGACGAGGAGTGGCAGGCGGTTCAGGGAGAGCTGGTGGCCTTGGAGCGCCGCATCACCGAGCTGTGGCATCGCCTGTTGGTGCGCAGCGCCGACTACGCGCGAGAGGCCGCCCTGTGGCAGGTGCACGTCGAGCCGGTGCAGCCCTTCCTGCCGGACGACGCTGCGTTGGTGGAGTACTTCGTAGTGCGCGGCCACCTGGTGCTGTTCGTCGCCACCGCCGACGCGGTGCAGGCCTTCCACCTGGCCATGTCGGTCTCCCAGGCCGAGCAGCTGGTCCGCCTGCTGCGGCTCAACGTGCGCTCGGTGCGCCGCGCCGGCCAGGAACAGATGCCTGCGCTGCGCGCCAACGCCCAAGGCCTCCTGGCTCGGCTCTATCAGGGGCTGGTGGCGCCGGCCGCAGAGACCTTGGCCGAGAAGCCCCACTGGGTGGTCGTGCCTCACGGCCCCCTGCACTACCTGCCTTTCCACGCGCTGCACGACGGCCAGGCCTACCTCTGCCAGCGTCATATCCTCACCTACCTGCCCAGCGCCAGCCTGCTGCGCTACTGCGGCGAGCAGCGGCCGGCTACAGGTCGCGCCGTCGCCTTCGGCCACTCCTGCGGCGGCCTGCTGCCTTATGCGGTGCAGGAGGCGGCCCAGGTGGCCGACCTGTTGGACGGTGCAGCCTTCACCGAGGAGCAGGCGACCCTGGAGGCTTTGCGCCGGGAGACGGCCGCTGCGCAGGTGTTGCACCTGGCTACCCACGGCGATTTCCGACCCGACAGCCCGCTCTTCTCCGGCCTCGCCCTGGCCGACGGCATGCTGACCACCCTAGACATCTTCAGTTTGAGCCTGCAGGCCTCGCTGGTGACCCTGAGCGCATGCCGCACCGGTCGGAGCGTCGTGGGGGGCGGCGACGAGCTGTTGGGCTTGACCCGCGCCTTCCTCTACGCCGGCGCGGCGTCGCTGGTGCTCAGCCAGTGGGCGGTGGAGGATCGCAGCACTGCCCTGTTGATGAACCTGTTCTACCGGGCGTTGGTGCAAGGCCGTTCCAAGGGAGCTGCCCTGCGCGAGGCCCAGTCGGCCTTCATTGCCGGCGCAGCGACCCATCCGGACGGGAGCCTGCCCTTGGACCACCCCTACTTCTGGGCCCCCTTCTTCCTGGTCGGCGCAGCCGGCGCGCTCTAGCCCTTTCCTTTCCACAAGGAGCACATGCCATGGTCCATCGCTCTTCTCCTTCCCTGCGCCTAGGGCTCCTGGCGGCCCTGGCCTTGCTGTTGGCTGCGTGCATGCCCATGCCCCTCCCCACGCCTCAGCCCCCGCCGCCCGGCGCCACCCCTGCGCCGCCCCCGTCGCCAGAGAAGCCCACCGAGCCGCCCGCCGATTGGTGTGTGCCGCTGGCCCAGGGCGCAGGCCAGGCGCCCATCCCCGCCGACCTGAAGCCGGGCGAGCTCTTCCTGCCCCGCCAGGTGATCCTCACCGGCCGCCGCAGCGAGGTAGCCAAGGTGGTGGAGGCGCTGCCCGACCTGGAGCTGCGGCCGCTGCGGGAGCCTATTGACCTGAGCTACCTGGAGAAGCTGGCGCGACCCGACCGGCCCGAGCAGAAGCCCCAAGCCGCCGACGCCGTCGCGGCCGGGCCCCTGCCCTGGCCGGACAGCGCGGACCTGGCCGTGCAGCTGTACGGCGTGGGCGCGGCGACGCCCGTGCCGGAGGTGGTGAGCCGAGTCTACGCCGCGGCCGCCGAGGCGGGAGTGGTGGTGGCCGCCGATCCCAACTACGTCACCGGCTTCCCTATCGTCGGCAGCCCGTGGGAGATTGAGGGCAGCCCGTGGGAGATCGAGGGCAGCCCCGGCGGCGGCAGCCCGGTGGAAGCCCAGCCCCTCTTCTGGAAGCAATGGGGGTTTGTCGAGGCGGCGGGCATCGTGTCGGGCGGCTCGCTGCAGCCCGGCAGCCGCACGGTTAAGCCCACAGGCCGGGGCGTCACCGTGGCCGTCTTCGACACTGCGCCCTTTGAGACCGGCGGACTGCACCTCCTGCGGCAAATCGAGCCGCCGCTGGCGTTGTGCGTGACCAAAGGGGCGACGGCGGTGAGCTATCCCAACCTGCGGCTACGGGACGTGAGCAACCACGGTGTGTTCGTGGCCGGGCTGGCCTTCGGCGTGGCGCCGGACGCCCGCTATCACCTGGTTGAGGTGCTGAACAGCACAGGCCAGGGGGACCTGGTCACCCTGCTGGACATGCTGAACCGCTTCATGGCCCAGAGCGCCGATCCAGCGCGGCCGCAGCCCTGGGGCCACACGGTGGTGAACCTGAGCTTGGGCGTGCCCGATCCCAAGGACGCCGGCCTTGCGCCCACCCTGTTGCCCTTGATGCGGCGGGTTCTCAGCGCCGGCGGCGCCGGCTACGCGCCGCCCTTGCCCGACCGCCATCCCATCGTCGCCCTGGAGATGCTGTTGGCCTCGTACGTGGCCCGGGGAGGCACGGTGGTGGCGGCGGCCGGCAACCGCTCCTTCGATGTCAGCGCCGCGCGGCCGGCGCAGATCCCGGCGGCCTACCCCTTCGTGGTGGGCGTGGCGGCCAGCAACCAGAAGGGCCAGCGCTCCTGCTACGCCAACGCCGGCGACATCGCCGCGCCCGGCGGCGACGGCGCGCCGGCGGCCGGCGGCTCCCCGGCCTGCACGCCCTCCCACACCGCCTGCCCGACGGACCGGCCCGATTGCCCCTACGGCGTGATCAGCTTGACGCGCGACGGCTACGCCTATTGGGTGGGCTCTTCGTTCGCCACTCCGATGGTGAGCGGCGCGGCGGCGCTGTGGCTGGAAGCGGGGACCGCGCCGGAGACGCTGTTTTTGGCGCTCAAGACCGCCGGCCCACGGCCTGATCTAGGCCGGGGAGTGCTCGACCTGGCAGGCGGGGTGCCCTAAGCCTCCGCTCGGTTGCGGAAACTACAGCCGACCGCCGGCGCCAAGAGGCCGGGACGACACGCATGCGCACGGTCCTTCTGATCGAGCCCTACTTTGCCGGTTCCCATCGGGCCTGGGCCGAGGGCTACGCGGCGGCCAGCCGCCACCGCGTGGAGCTCCTGGCCCTGCCGGGGCGCTTCTGGAAGTGGCGCATGCAGGGCGCGGCCGTCACCCTGGCCGAGCAGCTCTTAGCCTCCGACCTGCGGCCGGACGTGTTGCTGGCCACCGACATGTTGGACTTAGCCGCCTTCCTGGGCCTGGCCCGGACGCGGCTGGCCAATGTGCCGGTGGCCGTGTATTTCCACGAGAACCAGCTGGCGTATCCACCCGTGCCGGTGGACCCCACTTGGTCTCCCTCCCGTCAGCGCCGGGCCGCCGCCCAGGACCTGCACTTCGCCTTCGTGAACTACACCAGCGCCCTGGCGGCGGACGCGGTGCTGTGGAACTCCGCCTACAACCGGGACAGCTTTCTGGCGGCCCTGCCCAACCTGCTGAAGCACTACCCCGACTTCAACGACCTGCACAACGCAGCGCGCATTGCGGCCAAGAGCCAGGTGCTGCCCCTGGGCCTGGACCTGGCGCGGCTGGACCGCTGGCGGCCGGCGGAGCCGCGACAGGGGCCCCTGCTCATCCTGTGGAACCACCGGTGGGAGCACGACAAGGGGCCGGAGGAGTTCTTCGCCGTGTTGCGACGGCTGGTGGACCAGGGCCTTCCGTTCCGGGTGGCCATCCTGGGGGAGAACCCCCGGCAGGAGCCGACGGAGTTCACGCAGGCGCGGGCGTGGCTGGGGGATCGGGTGGCGCAGTTCGGCTACGTGGAGGAGCCGGCCGCCTACGCGGCCTGGCTGTGGCGCGCGGACGTGGTGGTCTCGTGCGCGCGACACGAGTTCTTCGGCGCGAGCGTGGTGGAGGCCATGTACTGCGAGGCCTGGCCCCTGCTGCCCCAGCGGCTGGTCTACCCGGAGCTGATCCCGCCAGCGTGGCATACGGCGTGTCTGTATCGGGACGCCGACGACCTGGCGAGGCGGCTGGCCTGGGCGGCGCAGCACCCGGACGAGGTGCGGCAGCGCAGCCTGCGGCCCGTGGCGGCGCAGTTCGACTGGCGCTGCCTCGCCCCCCGCTACGACGACCTGCTGGAGGCGCTCATTCCCCCTCGATCTCCAGGCGGGTGATCTCTGTCGCCTGGGCCCCGCGCGCGGTCTGCTCCACGGCAAACTCCACCAGGTCGCCCTCGCGCAGGACCGTGGGGCCGACCAAGCCGCTGCGGTGGAAGAAGAGCTCCGGCCCCTCGGTGGGGGTGATGAAGCCCCAGCCGCGGGCAGCGTTGTAGAACTTCACCACCCCACGGCGGCGGCCGTTGGCCGGCAACAGAAGGCGGCAGGCGGGGCACCGATCGGGCGCGCGCTCCGCTTGGGCCTGTTCCAGGGCGGTCCAAACGAAGCGCACGCCGCACGCAGCACAGGTCAAGTAACGGTCCGCAGCCATCACATGGGGAAGATCTTGCCCTCCAGCTCCTGCAGCATGCGGGAGCGCGTCTCAGCGTCGGCTAGCTGGCCCGAGGCATAGAGCATGGCCTCTCGCATGATCACCTTGCGCTCCTCCTCGGGTAGCCTGTTGAGCGCCTCCCGGCTCAGCTTGCGGAAGGCCAGGTACTCCTCAACGTACATCATCTCCAGCTGGGCGTGCCGGTCCTCCAGGGGGGCCTCTTGGGGTGTCGGCTCAACTAGGGCGGCCATGCCATGCCTCCTGCGCTCCCGCGCACCAGGACGGCCGAAACGGCCATCCGCTTCCCACATCGCTTGCGTCCCTACTTCGATTATGCATGCACTTTGATCCGGTGTCAAGGGGGTGCGCGACGTCGCCCGACCTCTGCCGAGTCGGCGCGCCGGGCCAGAGCTGGGCCAGCCTTTGGCCGGCAGCGCAGACCGCCCACGCCAACGTCGCCGATCCGAGAGGGCGCGGTGTCGAGTCCCCCTCTACCGGCTCCGAGCTCCCCTAGCTCCCCCGAGTTCCCCCGAGTTCCCTCGACCTCCCCCGAGTTTCCTCAACCTCCCCTGAGCTCCCCCAACCTCCCCGCAGCTCCTCTGACGTTCCCCCAACCTCCCCCGAGCTCCCCAGAAACTCCCGTTTCCGAGGAGCTCAGGGGAGCCTCAGCTCACACCCCCGCCGCTTGCGCCATCGCCTCCCAGAAGTGCCACTCGTACTCCAGCAGCAGCCGTGTCGCCTCGCAGATCTGCCGGGCGGTGACGCCCCGGTTGAGGGCAAGCTGCAGGTTGATCTCGTCCGGCTTGCAGCCGGGGCAGTCGCCCAAGGAGGTGCCCCGCTCCAAGGCGGCCTGGATGTAGGGGAGCACTTCGTCGTCCTGGGGACGGTAGTTCGCGTACATCTCGAAGAACTGCACCGCCTCAGGGCTAAAGCCATAGCGGGACTGGAGGGCGCGGCTCACCCGCAGCGCGTTGGCGATCCACACCTGCGCGTCGAAGTAAAACGCGGTGATCAGGTCCGCGTCGGTGCCGTAGAGACAGACGAAGGTCTCGTAGTAACTGAACATCAGGGCCTCGGCCACCACCGGCGCGGTGCGTAGCTCCTCCTCGGTCATGCCCAAGGCCTGGGCAAAGGTCAGCACGGCCTCGCGCACGGCGAACTCGGCCTGCAGGAAGTCGTTGAGCTTCTTGCGGCTCGGCTGGTTGCCGAAGCGGGCCAAGATCAGCGCGATGTTCTGTAGCCCCTGCGACACGATGTGGTACTGCTGGGCGGCGAGGACCTTCAGCGCGTCTCTGGGCACCCGTCCCTCCTCCAGCGCCGTCAAGAACCGATGGGTGGTGATGCGCTGCAGCAGCGGCTGCAGGTCGCGGCGTAGGTCCGTCAACAGGGTTGAGGCATCTTGGGTATAGAGTTGATCCGACATGGCACACCTCCAACTTCCACCTTCGGCTCCGACCTTCGATCGGAGAAACAAAAACACCCTCTGCCGGGCAGAGGGTGTCAAAAAGAGTGAATATCGTCTTACTAACACATCCCTGCGCCGGCATTATCCGGATCAGGTTCAACGGGTCGAGAGCTGAACGGCTCTCCTCTCAGCCCGGCTACACCGAGCTCCCCGTGTGCGATTGGTAAACAACGAGCAGGTTTAGCGCCGATTATAGGCCGTTGGGGAAAGTTGTCAACTTCGCGGCCGGCGGTCGGCGGAGCCGCTGCGCTGCGATTAGGACACCTACCGTTTGCCAAATCCGGCCGGTGGGCATATAATGGCCATGTGATCGGGGCGTAGCGCAGACCGGTAGCGCGCTTGGTTCGGGTCCAAGAGGTCGGAGGTTCAAGTCCTCTCGCCCCGACAGCGTCTGAAACTTCTCTCACTTCCCCGGAGTTCCCCGGAGACCCCAAGTTTCCGAGGAACTCCGGGGACTTTTTTACCGGTCCCCCTCTCCCCGACCCGGCAGACAGGCGTTTGACCCCGTGGTCCATCCCGCCGTCGAGATCGGTTGGCCACCGCGCAGCCGGCCGGTTTGCAGAGCCGCCGCGCTACGGGTATAACGCCCCCCGAAACAGAGGACGTCGAGAGGAGATGCAGCCATGCCCGACTTTAGCTCGCCACTAGTTCGCCTCTACCCTCCGCCCGCCGAGGAGACGCCGTTGCGGGGCCTCTACCTGGCCCACGACCTGCGCCGGCGGCTGGCGGCCGACCCCGACCGCCCCTACGTCTACACCAACTACGTGATGAGCCTCGACGGCCGCATCGCAGTGGCGCAGCCGGGCCGAGCCGACATGGTGCTGCCCAAGACCATCGCCAACGAGCGGGATTGGCGGCTGTTCCAGGAGTTGGCAGTGCAGGCGGACGTCATCCTGACCAGCGGCCGCTACCTGCGCCAGTACGCCGAGGGCCGCGGCCAGGAGATCTTGCAGGTGTACAACGACCCCCGTTTCGCCGACCTGAAGGAGTGGCGGCTGGCTCGCGGGCTGCCTCCGCATCCGGCCTTCGCCGTGGTCAGCGCCAGCCTGGAGTTCCCCATCCCCCCGGCGCTGGTGCAGGAGGGACGACCCGTCATCGTCGCCACCACCGAGGAGGCGGACCCGGCCCGCGTGGAGGCGCTGCGGGCGCAGCTGGGCACGGTGGTGATCGCCGGCCGGCGCCGCGTAGAGGGCCGTCCCCTGGTGGAGCACCTGTTCCGGCTGGGCTACCGCCTGATCTACAACGCCACCGGCCCCCAGGTGATGCACCTGCTGCTGGCGGACGACATGCTGGACCGCATGTACCTGACGGTGGTCAGCCGGCTGGTGGGAGGCGATCCCTTTGCGCCCCTGGTGCAGGGACCTCTGCTCTCCCCCGCCGTCGGCCTGCGGCTGCACAGCCTTTACTGGGACAGCTACGCGCTGGACGGCGACGGCCAGCTCTTCCTGTGCTACGACCGGGAGCGGTGATCCAGGGGGGGTGCCAACAGGAGCAGGGCCAGCAGCGCGGCGCGCTGGGGCAGGCTGGGGAGGTAGACGAACTCGTGGGCCGCGTGCGCGCCGTCGCCCACCGGCCCCAAGCCGTCCAGGGTGGCGGTGTACTGGCTGGCGGTGTTGCCATCGGACGCGCCGCCGGCTGTGGTGTGGTCCAGGGTTAGGCCCAGCTCCTGCGCCGCCTGCTGAGCGACCTGCCATAGCCGCTGGTTGCGAGGGGTGAACTCCAGGGGCGGCGTGGACTTGAGCAGCCGCGCCTGCACCGTCGCGCCCGGCAAGGTCGGCTGCAGGCCCAGGATGGCGTCGGCCACCCGGCGGCCGTCCTCGGCCGTGGGCACGCGGACATCCACCTGCGCGGTGGCCTCGGCGGCCACCACGTTAGGCCGGGTGCCCCCATGTACCACGCCCACGTTGACCGTCACCCCGCGGGCAGGGTCGTTGAGGGCGAACAGCTTCTGCACCGCGTAGGACAGCTCCAAGATGGCGCTTACCCCCTCCTGGGGGGCCAGGCCGGCGTGGGCCGCCTTGCCCGTGACGACGATCTCGAAGCCCATCACCCCCTTGCGCGCGGTCTTCAGCCGGCCGTCGGGGCCATAGGCCGGCTCCAACACCAGGACCCGGTCAGCGATGCGGGCCAGGCGCGCCACCGTTGCCCGCGAGTCGGGGCTCCCGATCTCCTCGTCGGAGTTGAAGAGCACCACGGGGGTAACCTGCGGCTCCAGGCCGAGGTCATGCAGGGCCTGCAGGGCAAAGAGGGCCAGCACGAGCCCTCCTTTCATGTCGAACGCGCCGGGGCCAGCCAGGCGTTCCTGGTCCACCCGCAGGGGCATGTCGGCCAGGGTGCCCACGGGCCACACGGTGTCGGTGTGGCCGATGAGCACCTGGAGCGGCGCGCCGCGGCGCCGTCGAGCCGGCCGGGCCAACAACACGCCGCCGCTGCGCCGACCGGCATAGCGCCGCGCTGCGTAGCCGGCCGCAGCCAACTGCTCGGCCAGAAGGTCGAAGACAGGGCCTTGGGTTTCCGGCGCCAGGGAGGGGGACTCGATGCTCACCAGCTGCGCCAGCAGGTCGGTCATAGCGGGCAGCCGGTCGGTGAGGTAGTGGAGAAGAGAGGCGGAAGCCACAGAGGTTAGAGGGCAGGGGGCAGAAGTCGGGGGTCAGAGGTCAGCGGGCAGAGGTCAGAGCATCTTGGTCTCTTGCACCAGGTGGTCCACCACGGCGCGCAGGGCGGCCTCGCGGTTGGCGTCGCCGCCGTGCTGTTGGTACACCCGAAGTTGGCGGTCGGCGCTGGTGCCGTACTCCAGGATGCGGTAGATCACCTCGATCTCCTCGCGGCTGCCCAGCTCCTCGATCTGCTCGTCCACCAGCCACAGCAGCTCGCGGATGAGCTGGCGGGCCGGCACCTCCTCCTCCTTGCCGAAGTCAATCAGCTTGCCATCCAGGCCGTAGCGCAGTGCGCGCCACTTGTTCTCGGCGATGAAGTCGCGGCGGTAGATGCGGAAGGTCATGTTCTTCTTGCGCAGGTCCCACATCCAGGCCACGATGGCCTGCATCAGCGCGGCTACCGCCACCGCCTCGTCTACCCGGGTGCAGATATCGGAGACGCGGAACTCCAGGGTGGGGAAGCTGTAGTGGGGCCGCACGTCCCACCAGATCTTCGAGCCGTCGGGAATGCAGCCGGTGTTCACCAGCCGCTGCACGAAGCGCTCGAACGCAGCCCAGGAGGGGAAGCTCTCGGGCAGGCCGGTGCGGGGGAAGTCCTCGAACACCACCGAGCGGTAGGACTTCAACCCCGTGTTGCGGCCAGCCCAGAAGGGTGAGCTGGTGGTCAGGGTGAGCAGGTGCGGCAGCATGTAGCGCACGGTGTTCATGCAGTCAATGGCGAAGTCGCGGTCCTCCACCCCGATGTGCACGTGCATGCCGAAGATGAGCATGCGCTGCGCCAGCATCTGCATGTCGTTGAGCACCGTGTGGTAGCGCTCAAAGGGGGTGATCTCCTGCCCCAGCCAGTGGGAGAAGGGATGGGTAGAGGCGGCCGCGATCTGCAGCCCCCGCTGGGCGGCTACGTCCAGGATGTAGGCCCGCTGGGCGATCAGCGCCTCCTTCAGCTCCGCGGCCGTGCGGCAGACTGGGGTGCCCAGCTCCACCATGGACGCATGGAGCTCCGGCTTGAGCGCGCCCGCCTTGAGCTCTCCCTTCTTGACCTCCACCGCGCCCTCCTTGGACTCCAGGAACTGGGTGATGTAGGAGCGGAGCTCGCGTGTCTCCGGGTCAATGATCTGGTATTCCTCTTCCACACCGATGGTCAGGGATGGCGGCTTCATGGGCAAGGCTCCTGTGCAGGGGCTACTGGCGGCAGATCATGGTCTCGGCCACTACGGAGTCGACCACGGCCTTGAGCGCGGCCTCGGGGTTGGCCGTGCCGCCGTGCTCGCGGAAAACCTGGCGCTGACGGTCGGCGCTGGTGCCGTGCTCCACGATGTGGTAGGCGTGGTTGATCTCTCCAACGGTGCCCAGGGCGTCGGCGTAGGGGGTGATGAGCCGAAGCAGCTCGCGCAGCAGCGAGCGCGCTGGCAGCTGTTGCTCCTTGCCGAAGTCAATCAGCTTGCCGTTGAGGCCGTAGCGCTCGGCGCGCCACTTGTTCTCGTCAATCAGGCTACGGGGGTAGAGGCGGAAGCTGATGTTGCGGCGTCGCAGGTCGTAGAGCCAGGCCACGGTGGCCTGCACCACCGCCACGATGGCGATGGCGTCGTCCAGCCGCGGGCACATGTCGAAGATGCGAAACTCCAGCGACGGGTACACTGGGTGCAGTCGGATGTCCCACCAGATCTCGTCCTCGCTGCGGATGCAGCGCGTCTTCAGCAGCACGTCAATGTAGTGCCGGAGCTCGGCGTAGGACGCGAACTGGTGCGGGATGCCGCTGCGAGGCAGGTTCTCCTGGAGGATGCAGCGGTAGGACATCAGCCCCGTGTCGCGGCCCATCCAGAAGGGGGAGCTGGTGGAGAGGGTGAGCATGTGCGGCAGCATGTAGCGCACGGTGTTCATGCAGTCCACCGCAAAATCCCGGTCCTCCACGCCGATGTGCACGTGCATGCCGAAGATCAACAGCCGCTCGGCGATCACCTGGAGGTCCCCCACCATCCCCTGGTAGCGGCCGGGCAGCGGCACGTCCGGCTGCTTCCACGAGGCGAAGGGGTGGGTGCCGGAGGCCGCCACCAGCAGCCCCATCTCCTGGGCCAGCTCGCAGATGGCGACGCGCTGCGCGTGCAGCCGTTCGCGTGCCTCGGTGACGTTGGCGCAGGTCGGCGCGCTCAGGGCCTGGATGCTGGCCGTGAGCGCGTCGCTCAGCGGCTGGTCTCCCTGGCGGCTGCGCAGCACCGGCCGCTCCTGGTTGGCCGAGCGGGTCACGATGTAGCGCAGGTTGCGGGTGTCCGGGTGGACGATCTGGTACTCTTCCTCGATGCCGATCCGCAGGCTGGGGGGCTGGGGCATGGGCGCCTCCGTCGGGGGAGATCAGGGGATGTCGGGGTCGGGGAGCAGGGGGGTGATGGGCACGCCCCGCTCGGTCCACACCATCTGCTCGGCGTCGGCCTTGGCCTGGTCCCGGTCCACGAACACCAGGTCGAAGGGCACCTCGCGCTGATCCAGCAGAGTGTTGTCACGGGTGAGGCGCAGCAGGAAGCGGTAGGGCTGGCCCGGCTGCGACCGCTTCAGGTGCATGGTCAGGGAGATGTAGGTGTGCTGCACGTCCACCATGACCATGTAGGCCTCCTCGCGGCCGTCGGGCCCCAGGATGGCCATCTCCAGCTCGGGGTGGCCGACGAACTCGGTGAGCTGCACGCGCGTCCACACGCGCTGCAGGTCAGGGTACGGCAGCGCCTGCGCGCGCAGGAAGCGCGGGGGCTCTTCCTCGTAACGGAGGTCAACAGCGTGGAGCTGGTCCATGGCGAAGGGAGAGGCTAGAGGTTCCGGGAAAGCACCCGCTTTCCCGGAACCGGTCGGGAGTGGATGGGAGTCGAACCCACCGTGGCCACCTCTGCGGTACCCACCACCGATTTTGAAGACCGGGGCGCCCACCGGGACGCATCCACCCCCACGTCAGCGCTGACGGTTGCGACGCCGATGATACACGAAAGCGGCCAGGTTGCCAACTTTGCCAAAGTTAGCAAGCTTACAGGTCGGCAAAGGTGACCAGCCGGCAGCCGAGCCGGTCGAGCCACCGGCGGAAGTCCGGGCTGCGCACCAGGTTCACCTCGCCCTGGCGATAGTCGGGCGGGAGCTGGTCGGGCAGGGGCAGGTCGGGGTCGGGCGCGTAGCCGGGGTGCACCACCAGCTCGGCCACCACATCGGGCTGCGACAGCAGCCGAGCCACGCGGCTGTCGGTGAGGAGCCGCTCGCCCCAGTGGTGCAGCGACAGGAGATAGTCGGGGCTGGCCAGCTCTCCTCGCTCCGGCGGCCGGGCCAGCAGGTCGTTCCAGGCGCTGCTGGGGAAGAGGGTGTGGAGGACGTTGGGCGAGCGCCAGGCGGGGATGCCGTAGCGTCGGGCGAGCTGCAGCGTCAGCCGCCGGCCGGCGGGCAACAGGTGGAAGTGGACGTGGGTGTCCAGGTTGTCCACGGTCAGCCCGCGGCTCAGGGCCCACTCGATCTGCGCCTCCAGCTCGGCTGCCGCCTCATGCCAGTTGATCTGGCCGAGCACGGCGCGACGGTAGAACTCCGGCGAGGTGTAGAACTGCCCGTGGCCGTCCACCAGGCTAGGCACGTGTCGCGACGGCAGCAGGGGACGTCCCTTGGTCAGGTTCAGGTGCACTCCCACCGACAGCCGCGGCATTTGGTGCGCCAGCTCGGCGGCCTCGGCGCTGTGGGGCAGGTTGACGATGAGGCTGGCGCTGGTGACCAACCCAGCCTCGTGCAGGTCGGCAATGGCACGGTTGACGGCCGGCGACGCGCCCAGGTCGTCGGCGTTGATGATCAGTGCGGACATAGCGGCTCCCGATGGCCATTGTAACACTGTCGGCCTTCTTTGTCACACCGGTCGTGCTCAAGCCTCGACGCCGCCCATCACCGAAGCCACCGGCCAAGGCCTCGACCCTCCTCCTGACACGGACTCGAGGCTTCAGCCGGGGGCTTCAGACACGGACTCGAGGCTTCAGCCGGGGGCTTCAGCCGGTCATCCGTGCGCACCCTAAAGCGAACATCGCCCGGAACCGCTTGGCCGTCCGCCGTGGGCGTGCTATAATCTCGACGCGCCGTGGGCGGACGACCGCGGCCCGTTATCGCCATGTCCACGTTGACATCGCTCTCAGGCCACGTTCATGCCCTCGTGCTGGCAGCCGGCCGCTCCACCCGCATGGGCGGAGCCACGCCCAAGCAGCTCCTGCCGTGGGGTCCCCATACGGTGATCGAGCAAGTGGTGGCCACGCTGCTGCAGGCCGGGTTCGCCGCCGACGAGATCACCGTGGTCACCGGCCATCGGCGGGAAGAGGTGGAGGGCGCGGTGGCGCACCTCGGTGTCCGTTGCGTCCACAACCCCGCTTACGCCGAGGCCGACATGCTGGCCTCCATCCAGGCCGGCCTGCGCAGCTTGCCCGACGGGTGCGGTGGCGCGCTGTTGGCCTTGGCCGACCAGCCGCAGATGCAGGTGCAGACGGTGCGGCAGGTGGTGGAGGCCTTTCAAGCCGGCGGCGGCTGGGCGCTGGTGATCCCCAGCTACCAGATGCGCCGCGGCCACCCCATTCTGCTGCCGGCGCGGCTGTGGCCTGAGGTGCTGGCGCTGCCGGCCGACGCTTCCCTGCGAGCCGTGGTACAGCGCCACGCCCACGAGATCCACTACGTGGTGGTGGACACCCCGACCGTGCTGGCGGACCTGGACACGCCGGAGGACTACCGCGCTGCGGCGCCGGCCAGCTCGCTCGAACCCAACCCACAGCCATGACTCAACCGCCGCTCTCGCTGCCCACGCTGACCACTCGTCGCCTGGTCCTGCGCCCCTTCCAGCTGGCCGACGCCGCCGATGTGCAGCGGCTGGCCGGCGACTGGGCCATCGCCGACACGACCCTGCACATCCCGCACCCGTACCCGAACGGCGCGGCCGAGGAATGGATCCTGCGCTATCGCCGGGACGCGGACCTGGGCGGGTCGGTCACCCTGGCGATAACCATGCGGGCGAAGAACGGTGCGCTGGTGGGCGCCATCAGCCTGGACCTGGACCGGCGCTACGACCGGGCTGAGATGGGCTACTGGATCGGCCGGCCGTACTGGGGCCAGGGCTTCTGCACCGAGGCTGCCCTGGCCTTGGTGCGCTACGGCTTCGAACAGCTCGGCCTGAACCGCATCTACGCCTTCCATTTCACCCGCAATCCCGCCTCCGGCCGCGTGATGCAGAAGATAGGCATGCAGTACGAGGGCACCCTGCGCCAGCACATCAAGAAGTGGGATCGCTACGAGGACGTGAAGGTGTACGGCATCCTGCGCGGCGAGTGGAACAGGGAGCGTGGGGTTTAGGGCTTTGAGCGTGGAGCAGGGAGCGTGGAGCGTGGAGTTTGGAGTGCAGAGCAGGGAGTGCGTGGACCGACGGAACGGGTGGCGGGCTCGGTAGGCTTGCTCGGCCGAGGTTCGCCCGATCGGTAGAAAGGAGATGCCTATAGCCATGGAGTCCTTCTACCACAAGCTCAAGGAATACCTGGACCGCGGCGAGACGGTGGCCGTGGCCACCATCACCGACGTCAAGGGCAGCGTGCCGCGCGAGGTGGGCGCCAAGATGATCATCCACCCCCTAGGCCGGCACTACGGCACCGTGGGCGGCGGCTGCGGCGAGGCGGACGTGATCCGCGCCGCCCTGGACGTGATCCAGACCGGCGAGCCCACCACCGTGCGGGTGGACCTGACCGAGGACCCCACCATGCAGGCCACGGGCGTGTGCGGCGGCATCTTCCACGTCTTCGTGGAGCGATGGCAGCCGGACGATCTCCACTGAGGTGAGCGGTGAACACGGTGCTCGGTGCTCGGTGATCGGTGAACGCCAGCGTCAGTTTTCCAGAGAGCGAAGGTTTTGGCCACGAGATGCGCGAACACCATTCTGAATTCGTGAAATTCGTGTAATTCGTGGCCAAGCCAGCCCTCCTGGGCAAGCAGCTAGGCACCGGAGTCGTATGGCAGACGCATTGCTCGAAGCGTTGATTGCATCGGTGGAGGCCAAGCGCGCAGTGGCGCTGGTCACGGTGACGGCTGCGCCTGACCCGAGGGCCGTGGGACGGCACGCGCTGGTCTGGCTAGACCAGGAGCCTCTGGGCGAGCTGGGCCTGGGTGACCTGGAGGCGCAGGTGCTGGCCGACGCGCGGGCGGTGCTCAGCGGCCGCACGCACAAGCGGCTGAGCTACGCCACGCCCCAGGGGCCGGTGACGGTCTTCGTGGAGGTGCAGCAGCGGCCGCCGGAGCTGATCATCGTGGGCGCAGGCCACATCGCCGTGCCCCTGGCCCAGATCGGCAAGCTGTGCGGCTTCACGGTGACGGTGTTGGACGACCGGCCGCAGTACGCCAACCGGGAGCGGTTCCCCCAGGCCGACGAGGTGCTGGCCACGCCGCTCCGGGAGACCATGCGCCGCTGGGTGGCCGAGAACCGCTTGGACCGGGACAGCTACGTGGTGTTGGTGACGCGCGGGCACCAGCACGACATCGAGTGCCTGCTGGAGATCCTGGACCACCCCGTGGCCTACATCGGCATGATCGGCAGCCAGCGCCGGGTGCGCACCGTCTTCGACCTGCTGTCGGCGGAGATGGGCATCCCGCCGGAGAAGTTCGACCGCGTCTACGCGCCCATCGGCATTGACATCGGCGCGCACACGCCGGCCGAGATCGCCGTGTGCATCATGGCCGAGATCATCAACGTGATGCGCGGGGGCCCGGCCCGCAGCATCTCCGACGACCGCCGGGAGACGGCCCGCCGCCGCCGGGAGCGGGCTGCGGCCGCCGCTGCCCGCTAGGCCAGGCCGTGCTCATGCCCGGCGGACGCCGCGGCCCCTGCGGATGAAAACCTTGGTAGTGACGACTCTAGTCGTCCGAGCGCCGCAGAGCGACTGAAGTCGCCACTACGAAGGGAAGAGGCGACTCTCAGGACAACTTAGGACCGCACGATCTTCCCATCTCACCCCAACCCCCTGCCCGCCTATGTCCCAACCTCCCTTGCAAGGCCTAAAAGTCGTTGACCTGACCCAAGCCCTGGCCGGCCCCACCTGCACCATGTACCTGGGCGACCTGGGCGCAGACGTGATCAAGATCGAGAAGCCCGGCAGTGGCGACGTCAGCCGCGGCTACGGCCCCCCCTTCCTGGACGGCGAGAGCGCCTACTTCCTGTCCGTCAACCGCAACAAGCGCAGCCTCACCCTGGACTACACCCAGCCGGAGGGGTTGCGCATCTTCCACCGGCTGATTGACGGGGCCGACGTGTTCATCAACAACCTGCCGCGGCAGTCGTCGCTGGAGAAGTATGGACTGTCGGCCGAGGCGTGTCTGGCCCGCAACCCGCGGCTGATCCACGTCAGCATCACCGGCTACGGCCGCACCGGGCCCTACGCCAATCGCAGCGGCTTCGACGTGGTGGCGCAGGCCATGTCCGGCACCATGCACGCCACCGGCGAGCCGGACGACCCACCCATGCGCTTCCCCGTGGCCATGGCCGACATCACGGCCGGCCTCTATGCGCTGATCAGCACCCTGGCCGCCCTCTTAGTGCGGGAGCGTACCGGCCAAGGCCAGGCCATTGACGTCAGTCTGCTGGAGTCGCAGATGAGCTGGCTGAGCTACCTGGCGGGCAGCTACTTCGCCACCGGCCAGCCCCCCGCCAAGCTGGGCAACCAGCATCCCACCATCACCCCCTACCAGCCCTTCAAGGCCGGGGACGGCAAGTGGCTGATTATCGCGGCTGGCAGCGAGCGGCTGTGGCAGAAGCTGTGCCAGGTGCTGGGCGCCGACCACCTGGTGGCCCATCCCCTCTACGCCACCAACGCGCTGCGCAACCAGAACCGCGCCAGCCTGATCCCTATCCTGGAGGAGTACCTGGCCCGGCGGCCGGCCGCCGAGTGGGTGGAGCTGCTCAACGCAGCCGAGATCCCGGCCGGGCCCATCTACGCCGTGGACGAGGCGCTGAACGATCCCCACGTGCAAGCGCGACGCCTGGTGATAGAGCTGGAGCACCCGACCGTGGGGCTGGTCAAGTCGTTGGCCTTCCCGGCCGGCCTCTCTGCCACGCCGCCGACCTACCGGCTGCCGCCCCCGCGGCTGGGCGAGCACACGGACCAGGTGTTGGCCGAGCTAGGCTACGATGCCGCCGCGATCGCAGCCCTGCGCGGCCAGGGGATCGTGTAGCCTTTCGATCGGCGCCAGGAGCACGAACGATGCGCGAGCGAGACAACGGACGTCAGGCCCGGCAGCCCAGGCTGAGCCAAGTGGCCTGGCAGACCGGCGAGCCCATTCCTCTGCCCGCGGGCGCCGTGCGTGCCTACGGCGACGCCTGGCCCCAGGTGCGCAGCCCCGAGCGGCTGGCCCAGGTGGGAGACCTGGCTGCCCAGGCCGCCCACGTGAGCGCCGTCATCGTCCAGGCCCTGGCCGGCGTGCTGGAGGGCATGGAGCCGACCGCAGAGGAGCTGGCGGCCCGCCGCGAGGACATTGCCTCCGCCACCCTGGTGTCGGCCAATAGCCGCCTCTCTGCCGTCGGCGTGGCCCTGTTGGACCTGCAGATCGTGGAGCTGGCGTGGGTGTAAAGGGCGGGCCTGGGGCTCCGTTGGCGGGGAGGGAGAGGGAAGTAGGGGTGAGGGGGAGCGAGGGAAAAGAGCGAGAAGGAAAAGTGTAGCTCGCCCTACGGCACTCTGCGGCCTCAGCTTGTACGATATTGCACAAGATATTGCACAAATTGTGTTGAGTTTCGATAACCCAAGGACAGGAGTGAGCGAGCGATGGATCGGCTGCAAGCGTTGTACCGGCGTGTAGACGTGCGATTGACGGAGTGGATGGCGCGCTACGGCATCCTGCTGCTGCGCGTCAGCCTGGGGGTGGTGTTCCTCTGGTTTGGCGTTCTCAAGTTCTTCCCCGGCCTCAGCCCCGCCGAGGACCTGGCGGCCACCACGGTCAACCGCCTGAGCCTAGGCCTGATCCCTCCCCAGGCGGCCATCGTGCTCATCGCGGCTCTGGAGACCGCCATCGGCCTGGGGCTGATCACCGGCGTGGCCATGCGCGTGACGCTGGCGCTGCTGGCCTTCCAGATGGTCGGCACGGCCACGCCGATCTTCCTGTTTCCGGACCAGGTGTTTCAGGTGGTGCCTTGGGTGCCGACGCTGGAGGGACAGTACATCATCAAGAACCTGGTGCTGATCAGCGCGGGGATCGTGCTGGGCGCAACGGTGCGCGGAGGCCGGCTGGTGGCGGAGCCGGTGGCGTAGTGGCTCCTTCAGAGGCCCCGCTCCCGCAGCCAGGTCAGGATGCGCTGCGCCGCCTGTTCCCAAGCCGGGTCGAGCATCATGTCGTGGCCCATCTCGGGGAAGATCTCCGCCCGCGTGCCGTAGGCTCGGGCGGTCGCCTCCACCTGAGCCGGCACGATGATGGTGTCCCGGCCGGCGCCCAGCACCAACATCGGCGTCTTGACCTTGTGCGGCTTGGGCAGGCTGAAGGCCAACATGTCCAAGAAGGCGCGGTAGGACTCGTCCTGAAGCCGGCCGGCGTAGTCCTGCACGGCTTCCTCTGGCATGTCCGGCGTGAAGAGCGCCTCCCGCGCCAGGGCCGGCGTGGCCACTATCGGATAGAGGCTCAGGGTCAGGTTCGCCTTGGCAAAGGCCAAGGGGTGGTGGCGGGCAACGCGCCAGGTGGTGGCCAGCACGCCGGAGGGAGGCACGGATGCCAGCAGCACGGCGGCCGGTGCGTCGGTCCTCTCCAGGTACTTCTGCACGATCAGTCCTCCCATGGAGTGGCCGATCAGCACCGGCGGCTGGGGCAGCTGTTGCACCGTCTGCGCCACGTCGGCCACGTAGTCAGGGATGCGATGCCAGCGCAGGCGGCGGCGCCCCTCGCTGCCGCCGTGGCCGCGCAGGCTGAGGGCGTGGGCGGCGTAGCCGTGCTGGGTGAAGTAGGGCAGGAAGTGCACGTCCCAGCACCAGGCTGCGTGCCAGGCGCCGTGGACAAAGAGCAGAGGCGTGGCGCGGCTGTCGCCGGCGGGATACCTGGAGATCAGCTCAAGCTTCATGGGCGTCCGTCCTTCAGCGGTTGGGGTGGCTAG
This sequence comes from Caldilineales bacterium, assembly GCA_025055015.1. GTDB lineage: Bacteria > Chloroflexota > Anaerolineae > JAAEKA01 > JAAEKA01 > JANWYQ01. The sequence goes on along the minus strand of JANWYQ010000105.1, from coordinate 11,667 downwards.
ATCGGCTGGGGAGGAAAGCGGCCTGATTGTATCATCGGACCCGTTTCCTGGAAACTCAAAGGGGCCTGGTGTACCGCCTTTCCAGGTGATGGGAACGGGGGCGGCCAGGCCTCCTATCGCCGGGCCGGCGCAACCATGTGCCCCGGCAGGTGTTTTTTCTGCTGCGTGAACTCAACCCCGACGAGGAGTTTGCTATGAGCCAAGAACACGATCTCACCGGCCGCTGGGCGTTGATCCTGGGCGCCAGCAGCGGCTTCGGCCGGGCCACGGCCCTGGAGCTGGCCCGCCGCGGCATGAACATCTTCGGCGTTCACCTGGACCTGCGGGCCACCTTGCCCATTGCGCAGCAGGTGGTGGCGGACATCCAGGCCATGGGCCGCCAGGCGGTCTTCTTCAACACCAACGCGGCCGACGCGGCCAAGCGCACCAAGGTGCTGGACAGCATCCAGGAGAAGCTGAGGGCGGACGGCGGCCCCCAGACCATCCATCTGATGATGCACTCCCTGGCCTTCGGCACCCTGCTGCCCTTCATCGCCGACAACCCGGAGGAGGCCATCACCGAGGCGCAGATGGACATGACCCTGAACGTCATGGCCCACAGCCTGGTGTACTGGGTGCAGGACCTGGTGCGGCGCAACCTGCTGACCCGGGGCAGCCGCATCTTCTCCATGACCAGCTCCGGCTCCCACCGGGTCTTCGCCCGCTACGGCGCGGTGTCCGCGGCCAAGGCTGCGCTGGAGTCGCACACCCGCCAGCTAGCGTACGAGCTGGGCCCGCGCGGCATCTTGGTGAACTGCATCGAGGCGGGCGTGACCGACACCCCGGCGCTGCGCAAGATCCCCGGCCACGAGGCGCTGATCGAGATGGCGTTGCGCTTCAACCCCAGCGGCCGCATGACCACCGAGCAGGACGTGGCCGTCACCATCGCCGCCCTGGCCGACCCCCGCATCCAGTTCATCAGCGGGTCGGTGGTGTTCGTGGATGGGGGGGAGGATATCGTGGGGGCGTGACGAGAGGCAAGGAAACGAAGCGGGCGAAGGAAAGAAAGGGCAGCGAGAAGGAGGGATTGGGACGAGGGTTGGCGGTGGGGACGTTTAGAGCCTGGTTTGAACGCTGTGAAGACCTCCGAGGTCCTGGACGGGCCCGGAGGTCCTTTGCTGTTGGGGAGACGTGGTCTGCCCATTCGCTTAAATTTCTGGCGTAAGTGGGAAACTGCTGGTAAGTAAACGGCCATGTGCTTCACCACGGCTTGCATCGCGGGAGCAGCTGGGGCTGGATGAGCACCGTCGCGGCGTCCCAGGCGGGCTCGGCCCTGTCTGCGCGGCCACGAGCTGGCCGTTTTCGCTCCGAACAGGCTGTGGCAGATGCCGTCGCCGGCCTCGCCAAACCACGCTGCGCTGGCGCGCTGGACGTCCCCCGCCCGCGGCTTTCTGACTTGCCTCCCACGACAGCCTGGCTATAATCCCACTTGCAAAACTTTGCATCTGCATCCGCCCTGAGCGCTGCGCCAAAGCCTGCGCGGTGCCGCTCACTCTCAGGTTGCATTGTTCGCCACGAGCCCTTCATGACCTGTCACGCACGCGTCATCGCCCAATTGCGCGAGGCCGGCGTGCGCCTCACTCCCCAGCGCGCCATGGTGCTCGAGGCCCTCTTCCACCACCCCGGCCACGCTACGGTGGAGGAGGTGCACCGGCGGGTGCAGGCGCAGTCGCCCTACGTGGACCTCTCCACCGTCTACCGCACCCTGGCGCTGCTCAAGCGACAGGGCGTGGTAGGCGAGCTACACGTAGAGGGTCAGCCGGCGCGGTACGAGGCTGTCCGAGCCGAGATGGACCACCACCACGCCGTCTGCAGCCGCTGCGGCCGCATCCTGGAGGTCGCGCCGACGGCCCTGGACGCGCTGCGCGAGGAGCTGCTGACCGCCCACGGTTTCCACGCCCACCTCGTTCACTGCTGTATTCCCGGCCTGTGCGCAGAGTGCGCAGCGGCCACCTGAGCCGGTTCGTCTGAAATCTTGGAGGTAATACCCATGTGGCTATCCAACGCGCTGAGCGCCCCCCTGCTATCCGGCGAGGCGCTTCACATCCCTGACGGGTTTCTCTCGGTCCCGGTGGCGTTGGCGGCCTGGCTGCTGACCATCGGCTTCATCGTGGCCGCGCTGCGGGTTACCCGCGGCTCCCTTGGGGAACGGCAGGTTCCCCTGATGGGCGTGTTGGCAGCCTTTATCTTCGCGGCCCAGGCCTTCAACTTCCCGGTGGCCGGCGGCACCTCCGGCCACATGCTGGGCGGCGCGCTGGCGGCGATTCTGCTTGGCCCCTGGCCGGCCCTCCTGGTGATGACGGCCGTGATCGCCTTGCAGGGCCTGCTCTTCCAGGACGGCGGCCTGCTGGCCATGGGCGCCAACATCTTCCTGATGGGCATCCTGACCGTGTGGGTGGGCTACTTCGCCTATCAGGCGCTGGTGCGAGTCAACCGCACCCTGGCCGCGTTCGTGGCCGGCTGGCTGTCGGTGATGGCGGCGGCCGTGCTGACGGCCTTTCTGCTGGCCTTGAGCGGCACCGCGGCGCTGGGCGTCGTGCTGCCTGCCATGGCCGGGGTGCACGCGCTGATCGGCATCGGCGAAGGCCTGATCACCGCCGCGGCCGTGGCGCTGGTGGCCAGGGCGCTGCCCGGCCTCTTCGCCGAGCACGCGGCCGGCGAGAAGATCGCCGCCGGCACTTGGGTCTCCGCTGGCCTGGTGGCCTCGATCGTGGTCGGCGTGCTGGCCGTGTTCTTCGCCTCCGGCAGCCCCGATGGCCTGGAGCGGGTCGCGGAGGACAAGGGCTTCCTGGAGGCCGCCCAGGAGCCCCTCTTCAACATCATCCCCGACTACGTGTTCCCTGGCATCGGCAACGAGGCGCTGGCCGGCGTGGTGGCTATGGTGCTGGGCACGCTGCTGCTCTTCGCCGTCGGCTATGCCATCGCCAGGGCGTTGGCCCAGCGCCAGGCACGCAAGGCCGCCGGCCCGCAATAAGGGGCATCGGGCGGCCACCACCTTCCATGCACCTGGACATCCTCGACCAATACCGCGGCGGAGCTAGCCCGGTCCATCGGCTCGATCCGCGCGTCAAGCTGGTGTGCACGGTCGCCTTCATCCTTGTGGCGGCCCTAATGCCCGACGGCGCCTGGGGTGGCCTCGCCGCTCTGGCCGCGCTCTGGCTGGCAGCTGCCCTTTTCTCCGAGGTGCCCCTGGCGCTGCTGCTGCGCAGGGGGTTGGTGGCGCTGCCCTTCGCCCTGGCCGCGCTAACGGTGCTCTTCACCGTGCCGGGGGAGCCGCTGGTGGCGCTGTCCTTGGGGCGGCTCCAGATCGCCGTGACCGACGCCGGCGCGGTCCGCTTTGCCACCATCCTGCTCAAGAGTTGGCTGTCGGTGCTGATGGCCGTGCTCCTGGCCGCTACCACTACCTTCCCGGACATCGTGCGCGCCATGCACAGCCTGCGGGTTCCCGGCGTCCTGGTGGCCATCATCGCCTTCGCCTTTCGCTACCTCTTTGTGCTGGGCGACGAGGCGCTGCGGCTGCTGCGGGCTCGCGAGGCGCGCATGGCTGCTGCGCCGGCCGGCGGCCGCAGCGGCGGCTCCATCGCCTGGCGCGCCCAGGTGGTAGGCCAGATGGCCGGCAGCCTGTTCGTGCGCTCCATCGCGCGCAGCGAGCGCGTCTACCACGCCATGGCCAGCCGCGGCTACCGAGGCGAGCTGCGCTGGCTGGACCCGCCGCGTGCCCAGCGATGGGACTGGGCTGTCGCGGGAGCTTTCCTGGGGCTGCTGTTGCTGATTGGCATTGTCGCCCGTGTTGTGTAAAATGCGCACCACGAAAGCAGGGCTGTCGGACCTTTGTCGGGCGGAGAAGGCTCGTCAATCGCTGTGAAAGTCTGCGCAGGTTCGGCGCAGTTTTTAGTTTCCGAGGAAGCGGGAGAATGCAACGCGTGTCTGCCGCGTTGGGGACGTTGAGCGGCTGTCGGCCAGGCCCGGCGAGGCCTGGGTGGCAACGCAGCGCCCAACCCGTGGGTAGCTTGCCCGTTCCGCCCGCAGGGAGTTCCCCCATGCCGCTCATCAAAGTGTCAGCTACGTCCCGTCCCCAGAGCGTCGCCGGAGCTATCTCCGGGATGGTTCGAGACCACGCGCACGCCGAGATCATCGCCGTGGGCCCCGACGCCGTGAACCAAGCCGTAAAAGCCATCGCCATCGCGCGCAAGTACCTGGAGCTCGACGGCATTGACCTGGTCATGGTGCCTAACATGGAGGACATCGTCATTGACGGCAACCAACGCACTGCGATTGTCATCCAGGTACGCCCTCGGCCGGCCCAGCTTTCGCCATGACCGCGTTCAACGGCCACGAACCGGTTCTGCACGTCCACGACCTGCACTACACCTACCCGGACGGCCGCCAGGCCCTGCGCGGCGTTACCCTGCACGTGGAGCGAGGGGAGAAGGTAGCCCTGGTCGGGCCCAACGGCGCCGGCAAGTCCACCCTGATGCTGCACCTCAACGGCATCCTGCAGCCACAGCGCGGCTTCGTGCGGGTGGACGGCCTGCCGGTGGAGAAGAAGAACCTGCCCACCATTCGGGCGCGGGTGGGCCTGGTGTTCCAGGACCCCGACGACCAGCTCTTCTCCACCTCGGTGTTCGAGGACGTGGCCTTCGGCCCACTCCACATGGGCTATCCCGCCGACGAGGTGCGCCGTCGCGCCGCGCGCGCCCTGGCCATGGTCGGCATCCCCGACTTCGGCCCGCGCATGCCCCACCACCTCAGCGTGGGCGAGCGCAAGCGGGTGGCCATCGCCACCGTGCTGGCCATGGACCCCAGCATCTTGGTGCTGGACGAGCCCACCGCTGGCCTGGACCCCCGCGGCCGCCGCGGCCTGATCAACCTGCTGCGCGACCTGCCCGCCACCATGCTGGTCAGCACCCACGACATGCGCTTGGTGGCGGAGCTCTTCCCGCGCACCATCGTGCTGGACGCTGGCGTGGTGGTGGCGGACGGACCCACCGACGCTATCCTGGCCGACGCCGCCCTGCTGGAGGCCCACGGCCTAGAGGCGCCGTAGCGCCACCGGTACCCCGTAACCCCTAGCCGGGTTTAGCCGTTCACCGTTCACCGTTTACCGTTCACCGTTTACCGTTCACCGTTTACCGTTCACCGCTCACCGACGTGCAGTGCCCACCGAGATCGAGCTGAAGTACCTCGTGCCCGACGAGGAGACGTTCCAGGCCCTGTTGCGGGTGGACGCGCTGGCGGGCCTGCGGGCCGACCCGCCCCAGGTCAAGCGCGACCACGACCGCTACCTGGACACCGCCGACCGGCGCTTCCTGGGCTGCGGCTACGTGTGCCGCCTGCGCGAGCGGTCGGGCCAGGGGGGCTACCTGATCACCCTCAAGTCCACGCAGCCGGCCGACGCTGCGCTGCACACGCGGGAGGAGGTAGAGGTAGCGCTGCCGGCGGACGACGCCGATGCCTTCGACCCCGCTGCCTGGCCTGCCGGTGAGGCCCAGCGCCTGGCTCTGGCAATCGCCGACGGCCGGCCGTTGACGCTGCTGTTCGAGCTCTGGCAGGAGCGCCACGTGCGGACCTTGTGGGCCGATGGGGGGAAGGAGCGGCCTGCGGTCGAGCTGAGCCTGGACCGGGTGTGGCTGGTGAGCCGCAACGAGCCGCCGCTGCTGGCGGTGGAAGCGGAGCTGATGGCCGGCGGCCGGCCTGAGCACCTAGCCGCCCTGGCCGAAGCGCTGACCGCGCGCTGGCCCCTGCAGCCGGACACGCACACCAAGTTCGAGCACGGCCTAGCGCGGTTGGAACCAGCGGCCGCCTGACCAAAAGCAACGGCGCCCGGCTGTGCTGCCACGGCCAGGCGCCGAGCACTCGACTGGCGCTAGGCTGGCCCAATCTCCAAGATTGGGCCAGCCTTCGTCACTTGCGAACCAGCGTGATGGTTAGCTCGTAGGGGTCGGGCGCGTCCTTGGGCACGGTGAAGTTGGGCTCGGCGACGGGCTTGTAGCCGTCGGCGACCACGATCACCGGGTAGGTCTGCCCCCGCTGCAGCGGATCAGGCAGCTGGAACCACCCGTCCTTGTCGGTCACCGCGCCGGTGTAGATGTCCGCCTCCCGCTGGTTGCGCAGCCACTGGTCTAGCTTCACGCCCGGCTTCAGGAAGACGATGGTGGCGTCGGCGATAGGCCGGGTGCGGCGGTTGGCGTCCACCACCACGCCCACCACCTCCACCTCGTCCTGGCTCGGCGCCCGTTCACCGCCGCCGCCGATGGCGAACTCCCCGCTCTGCACTAGCTCGCCTTCCACGTAGAGCTCCAGCAGGTATTGGCCGTCGGGCAGGCCGTTCTTGGTGTAGACGCTGATCCAGTAGCTGCCCGCCTCGCCGCCGTCCCACGTGTCCTCGGAGTCCAGCCCCACCTCGCCGTCCACATACCAAACCTGGCGCCACGACACGCCGTCGGCCATCCCCTCGTAGTCGAAGAAGGCGAAGACCTCCCTGATGCCGCTGGGGAACTGGGTGCCGGGGTCCACCGGCTGGTCGTTGCGCTGGCCCGCCGCAAACGTGATGGGACCGAACACCGGCGAAGCGCTGGCCGTCTCGCCCACCGAGAAGCTGCCGCAGGCCAGCAGCTTCTTGTCGTAGCGCAGCTCCAGGCGGTAGACGCCGTCGGGCAAGCCCTCGTCGCTGAACACGTTGACCCAGTCGCGGCCGCTGGCGCCGCCGTTCCACTTGACCGTCTCGTCCACCACCTGCTCGTCGTCCAGGTACCAGCTGAACCGGAACTCGCGGCCGTTGCGGAAGCGGCTGAAGTCGAAGACCGCGTACACCTCGTCAATGCCGCTGTCGAAGCTGGCGGCCTCGCCCTGGGGGTTGCCGTTGCGGTCCACGGCCTCGGCGAACACCACCTTGGTGATCACCGCGCCGTCCGGGTGCTTCTCCACGGCGCAGGCCGCGGAGGGCGCCGGGCCCTGGGCAGTGGCCACCCCGGCCCGGATCAGGGGCAACGCCAGGTTGATGGGTCGCACCAGGCTGATCTTGCCGATGGACTGGGTGTCCGAGTAGCCTGCCGTGGGCACGCCGACCATCTTGCCGTTCTCGTCAATGGCCAGACCTCCCGAGTTGCCGTGGTTCACCTCCGCGTCGGTCTTGATCCACTCGAAGACGCCGTTGCCGTCCTCGTCCAGGAAGCCGGACACCTTGCCCTGGGTGAAGGTCACCGTGTCGCCGCCCAGCCCGGGAAAGCCGATCACGCTCAGCTCGTCGCCGATGGCAAGGTCGTCGGAGTTGCCCAGCTCGATGGCGGTGAGAGGCAGGCTGGCGGGCAGGGGGTCGTCGCTGTTCATGTAGCCCGTGATCTTGAGCAGAGCCAGGTCGAGCTTAGGGTCCCCCTTGACCATCTCCGCCACGTAGATCCAGGTGGGCGCGCCTTTCAGGTTCGTGGGGTTGATGGCGATGAAGGCCGCGCCCTTGCGGTTGTAGAGCTTGTTGCGCTCGATGTCGCCCATCACGTGGAAGTTGGTCAGCACGTAGCCGTCGCGGCTGAGAATGGTGCCGGAGCCGGTGCTGTAGGTGTCTCGCTTGCCCTCCACGGGCACGGCCACCCGCACCGTGGCCAGCAGCGCGCGGTTCAGCGCGTCGCGCGACACCGCGCGCGCCGGCGCGGTCGCCGCCATGACAGCCAACAGCCCCACCACCGCCAACCCAGCAAGCCAGGTCCAGCGAAGTGTTCGAGTGCGCATGGTTGCCTTCTCCTTCAGGGCGCTGGGGCTGGGTTCAGACGCACGCTGGCCACCACCTTCGCCAGCGTTTTCTCAAACGCGCTCCAGTCGGCCTCGGTGGCCTGGCCGGAGATCACGTGCATCTGGTTGCCCACCAGGAAGAGGTAGTCGCTGCCCCGCACCACCACGGGCACGCCCGGCCGCCCGAGGGCAGCGGTCGGATCGGCCACGTAGGCGTAGTCCACCCGGATGGCCGGCTGGTCGGCCACCGTTAGGCCGTCCACCGTGGCCAGGTTGCGGAAGGAGGACAGCGCCTGCGACCGGCTCAGGGTCCAGGCGGTGGCAGCCTCGGCCAGAGGGGAGGCCGCGGGCAGGCCGCTGCTGGGCGCCTCGGCGTGGATCACGGTGATCCGCTCGTGGAAGCGCAGCGACTCGGAGCCCAGGTTGCGGAACACTGCGTTGCCCTCGTCGTCGGTGCCTGCTGCCCAGCCCGCCGGATACTGTAGGCTGAGCTGGGGGTCGCTGAAGGTGGCCGTGCGGCTGTTGACCGCCAGCATCAGCGCCCAGCCCAGGAAGAGGGCCAGGGCCAGGGTGAGCAACGTCCACAGCACGGCCAGGCGCTCGGCGCGCGGGGTGGGCGGCGTGAGCGCCCGGTAGTCCAGGGTGGGCTGGGTCAGCCTCTGCAGCGCAGTTGCGTCCTGTTCCATGTCACACCTCCGACGCTGCGCCGGCGACCGCGGCCTGCTGTTGCTCCCGGTAGCGGGCGATGGCCAGGGTCTCGGCGTTAGCCCGACGGATCAGGAAGAAGACGACGGTGAGGATGCCCAGCGCAAAGGCCGCAGCCAGCACCACGCCGTATTGCGGCGTGAAGCGCATGCCCTGTTGCGTCACCAGGTCCTCCAGGAAGAAGAACAGCCCGTTCAGCGCGGCGGCAATGGTCAGGCCGAGGGGCAGCCAGTAGGCTGGCGTGGTCTCGAACTTGGCCTGGCCCAGGAAGTAGCCGGTGATGCCGGCGAAGCTGGCATGGGCCAGCGCGTTCACCACCACCACCATGCTACCGACCCCCAGGTCCACGCCGCCGTGGTCCAGCACGTAGCCGAAGTTGAGCACCGTGGCGTAGCCCAGGCCGGCCGCCACGCCGTAGATCACCCCGTCCACCCGCTCGTCGAACTCGCTGCTGTGGTAGATGGAGAAGCGCACGGCCGCCAGCTTTAGGAACTCCTGCACGAAGCCGACGATCAACACCGAGGCCAGCAGGTTCACCCACCAGGCCTGGGTCATCCAGTCCTGGACGCGGAACAGCTCCCGCACCACGGGCTGTCCAACGGCAGCGGCCAGGAGGCCGCCGAGGACGAACACACCCAACACGTGGTGCTTGGGCTCCGGCTCGAACCGGTCCTGCAGGTAGAAAAAGGCCAGCCAGAGCAGCGCAGGCACCAGGGCGAGCACCAACCCCGCCGCCACCAGCAGCAGGCCGGTGAGCTGGGCGGGGAACTCCACGGCCAGGAAGTAGAACAGGGCGGTGAGCCCCACCAAGCCCAGCACCAGCAACAGGCTGCTGGTCCACAGGCCAAATCGGTTGTGGGCCACCTTGGTTGCATCCACAGACATAATAGCACCTCCTTCCTCCGCGACTGACCTACCGCAGCCAACCACAATACGCAAGAGTTGAACCGAGGGTTGCGCAACCACCAAGGGCACCGGCCGCCAAGAGAGCCGCAGGACGGCTGCGCAGGCCGATCCGGGCCATTGGCGGGCAAACGCTACCGGGGGGTGGGGGAAAGATAGACGAAGCCGCCGAGCAGACGAGGGGAGCGAGCCTTTCGGAAACCTTCTCCCAAGTGCTCGACGGCCGACGAGGACGAAGAGGGACGACGCAGGTGTTCGGGCTACTTCTCAGGAACCGGAGCGTACGGGTTGACGACCTGGATCTTGCGGATGATGGCCGCGCGCTGGCGGGGGTCGGTGGTGGCGGCCAGGCGGGCGCGCAGTTTCCTGACCTTCGCGCGGCGATGGCGTCTTCGCCGGAGCTCCTTCTGACGCTCGATGGCCATCTCGATCTCCTTTCCAGGGGCGCAGCCGGCCGCGAGCCACCGACGCGTGGCCGGCTGACGCCAGCAGGATCACCGGGAATGGGATTTCTGGCGCCGCAGTGTAGCGCAACCCGGCAGCTGTGTCAACTGTGGTGGATGGCCTCCAGGCCTCGCAGCCGTCGCGGCGAGGCCTCTTCGGCCGTGGCCACCACCTTGTCCTGGCGCAGGGCCTCCACGTCGGCCGGGCTCAAGCCTAGCTCGGCGAGCACCTCGGCGGTGTGCTGGCCGAGCCGCGGGGCGCGCAGACTGGTCCAGTCCGAAAGACTGGACCAGTCTCCTAGCCCCACGGGCCAGGGACAGCCCGTAGGCAGGGGCGGCCGGCCCAGGCGCGCTCGGTAGGGGCCGATGGCTTCCTCCAGCGCCAGCACCGGCTCGCAGCACACGTCGTGGTCGGCCAGGAGGGCCTCCCACTCGGCGCGGGTGCGCTGGGCGAAGATGGCGGCCACCTCCTGCAGCAGGGCCTGGCGCTGCGCCTCGTCGCCGGGCACGTAGTGGGGCGCGAGGTCGTCCCGCCCGACGGCCCGGCAGAAGTCGGCCCACAGCACCGGCTCCAGCGCGGCCAGGGCCATGTGCTGGCCGTCCGCCGTGCGATAGACGTTGTAGGTGTGCAGCGTGCCCTGCAGGTTGGCCAGCGCCCGGCGACCCGTTGGGCCGGCCTCGGCCGTCACCACCGCCTGCAGCGCGAGCAGGCTAAAGGCGCTCTCCCACAGGCTCACGTCCAGGAACTGGCCACGGCCGGTGAGCGAGCGCTCGTGCAAGGCCGCCAGGATGGCGATGGCCGCGAACAGGCCCCCGGCCACGTCGGCCAGCTGGAAGCCGGGCAGCCGCGGCTCCCCCTCGCCGTCGCGCAGCAGGTCCAGCGCGCCCGCTAGGGCCAAGAAGGTGGCGTCGTGGCCGGCGCGCTGGGCGTAGGGGCCCGATTGCCCATAGCCGGACAGGGAGCAGTAGATCAGCCGCGGGTTCAGAGCCGACAGGGTGGCGAAATCCAGCCCCAGCCGCGCAGCCTGGCCCGGCTTAAACGCCTCCACGAACACGTCGCTGACCAGCACCAGGCGATGCACGATGTCGCGGCCCTCGGCGCGACGGTAGTTCACCGCCACGCTGCGCTTGCCGCGGTTCACGGCGACGAAGAGCGCGCTCTGTTCCTCCACGAAGGGAGGCGCCAGTCGCGCCGGATCGCCCATCAGGGGGCTTTCTACCTTGATCACGTCGGCGCCCATCGCGGCCAGCAAAGCGGTGCAATAGGGGCCAGGCAGCAGGCGGGAGAGGTCCAAAACGCGAAGGCCATGTAAATCGGGCATACGCGCTCCACTACGAAGGGTAAGGCACACGTTCTGGGCATTGTATACGCCGGCGGCCGGCTGTCAATCTTGCGTCGGCGGCGCCTGCGAGCCCTTCTGATGGTGCGGATCGTCGCACCTGGGGATGCGAACTCCGCAGCGAGCTGTTGACAGGGCCTGTCAGGGGTTCCGGTGCTCCAAGTCAGCGCAGACAACGGACCGCAAGCTGGGGAGCTTTCCTGGGGCGAAGGCCGGTAGCAGCTTGCGCAATATGAGTTACATCATGGCGACGAGGGCGAGGTCCGGCCATAATGAGGACGGGTTCTCCCTTCTCTCCGCTAAGGCTTCGGCCAGGAGAATTTTCCATGAGCACGGCGCTCGGCCCCCAAGAGACGATCTCCCCCTCTGCTGTTGACCTCTCGTTGATGGACGAGGTGGTGGCCCGCTACCGCGGTCAGCGCGGGGCCATCATCCCCATGCTCCAGGCCGCGCAGGCCATCTACGGCTATCTCCCGCGGCCTGTGCTCGAGCTGATCGCCCGCGTGACCCAG
>JANWYQ010000034.1 GCA_025055015.1 Caldilineales bacterium | reverse complement strand
GGCACGTTGCCGCGCGCAATGCCGATCAACGCCAATCCGAGGGCCAGGCCGGCCGCAATCAGGCCGATCTTCACCGGGCCGGGCAGGCCACGACGGGCAGGCTGCGAGGGTTGGGAGGTCATAGCTCGTGAGCACCCCTGTGGGTGAAGTCGTGGACGTAGCCGGGGTCGCCCTCCAGCCAGCCGAAGCGCATCTGGCGAGGGTCCACGTCGTCCAGGTCGTCGGCCGCAGGCAGCGGCTCGCTGTGCATGTGCAGATACTCGCCGAAGGTCTCCGGACTGCGGCTGAGGCGCACCGAGGACCCCTGCACCAGAAAGAAGACCGCGTCGCCCGCAGACAGGCCCAGCACGTCCATCACCTCCGGCGGCAGCACCACGCGGTTACGGCTGCCGATGCGCGCGATGCGTATCATCATACCCTGCCTCCCGCACGCGTTGGCTGTTGGGTCGGAGCGCCGGATGTTCTCAGCTCCACGGCGTCCGATCGGCCGGCCGGCCGCAGGTCCGCCACCACCAGCTGCAGCCGCGCCTGGCCGTTCCAGTCGTTGCGGTCCAACGTGTAGGCCAGGTCCACGACGCGAGGCAGCTGCCCAAACCAGTGGCCCTGGTTGAAGGCGATTGCGTCCCAGGCCACCTCGCGGCGTGGCCCTGCGGAAGGATCGCTGACGGTGAGCTTGAGGTGTGCACCGCCCGCGCCCACCGGCTTCGCGTCGCGCACCTGCACCCGGCGGCTCATCAGCACCGGCGGCTGGTTGGCGTAGCCAGTGGGCTCCAGCTGCTGCAGGAGGTCGTAGGTGGCCCAGTCCAGGTCGCCCAGGGGCACCTCGGCGTCAATCTGGAGAGCCGGCTGAAGGTCCTTGTCCGCCAAGGCCTCAGCCGCCAGCTCCTGCAGCCGGGCCTTGAGCCGCGGCAGCTTGGCCGTCTCCAGGGTGAAGCCGGCGGCCATGGCGTGGCCGCCGTGGCGTACCAGCAGCCCCTCCTGGGCGCATCGGTCCAGGGCATCGGTGACGTGGAAGTCGCCGATGCTGCGCGCGCTGCCCTTGCTGTAGCGCTCCCCGAGGGTCACCACCAGGGCCGGCCGGTAGTAGTGCTCCACCAGCTTGCCCGCTACCAGCCCCACGATGCCCTCCCGAAAGTCGGGGTCAGCCACCAGGTGCAGGTAACCGTCGGCGCCTTCCGCCTCGATCCGCTGGCGGGCTATCTCCACCGCCTCGGCGGTCAGCTGTTGCCGCCGAAGGTTCAGCGCGTCCAGCTCGCGCGCCAGCTGCGCCGCCTTGAACACGTCCTGCGTCTGCAGCAGCTCGTAGCTGAGCATGGCGCTCTCCAGCCGGCCGGCGGCGTTCAACCTGGGCCCTAGGAAAAAGCCGATAGCCGTAGAGGTCACCTGGCCCGGTTTGACGCCCGCCTGGGCGAGCAGGGCTTGCAGGCCAGGGTGCTGCGTTCGGTTGAGCCGTTCCAGCCCTTTCTGCACCAACACGCGGTTCTCGCCCAGCAGCGGCACCAGGTCGCTCACCGTGCCCAGGGCCACCAGCTCCAGCAGGTCTTCCTCCTGCAGCTCGGTGCGCACATCGCGGCGGATCGGCTCCTTCCCATGGGCCCGCAACAGGCCCTGAGCCAGCTTGTAGGCCAGCCCCACGCCGGACAGGTCATCGAAGGGGTAGGGACAGTCGGCGCGCTTGGGGTTGATCACCGCCAGGGCCGGCGGCAGCTCCGGACCCACCGAGTGGTGATCGGTGACGATCACGTCCATGCCGAGCCGGTTGGCGTAGGCCACCTCCTGCACCGAGCGCACCCCGCAGTCCACCGTGACCACCAGCGAGCACCCATCACGCTTCAGCTCGGCCAGGGCCTCGTTGTTCAGGCCGTAGCCCTCGTCCACCCGGTGCGGGATGTACGGTCGCACCACTGCGCCCAGCGCGCTGAGGGTCCGCACCATCAGCGCCGTGGCCGTCACGCCGTCTGCGTCGTAGTCCCCGTAGACCGCGATCTGCTCACCTTGCCTAATGGCCCGCCGGATGCGAAAGACCGCCTCGTTCATCCCCTTGATGTCGAAGGGATTGTCGTAGCGAGCTTCACCCTTCAGAAAGGCCTCAACAGCGTCGGGCTCGGCCACCCCGCGGTTGTACAGTATCTGCACGATGAGAGGAGGTAGGTGGGACAGGCGAGCCAGATGGCTGGCCGGAGCCTTGGGCGCGACGAACCACTTTTTCTGCTGTGGCCTGGCCTGCATAACGTCAGAACTCCTGAGCGATGTGGGCAGCGACGAGGCTAGACGGAGTTGCATTATAGTCCATCTCTTGCCAACCGCCAATGTTCGGACGAGCAGCAGGCAGCCCAAGCAGCGACGGCCGATAGCTGCGCCGATGGGCCAGGCCTACCCAACGGCCAAGGGTGGCCCGGGCCGTTCGGCCCCTCCCTGCGCCGCGGAAGCCGCTGAACGGCTGTTGGCGCTGTTGACACGGCTGCCAACTCGTGGTATAAGGGAACACCGCTCCAAAGCACAAAGCGGCAACGACGCCAACTCTGGAGGCGTTGACCTATCCTACTAGGGCAGCCAGTTTGTACAGCTTCCGCGAAAAGACGAAAGCTCTCTGGAAAGGACCAAGGGGACTTTGGCATGAAACACAAGCAACAGCTTATCGAGGCAGAGCGCCAAAAGCTGGAGCAGGAGCAAAAAGCCATCCTGGACGACATCCAGCACGTGCGCGAGTGGCTACAGGGCGAAGTTGACACCGACGTTGAAGAGGCCGACCCCGACCTCACCGAACGCGAGAAGAACCTGGCCTTGCTCATCACCCTGGAACGCAAGCTCGAGTCCATCCAGACCGCGCTGCGCGCCATCGAGAAGGGGAAGTACGGCATCTGTGAGCGCTGTGGGAAGCCCATAGACCCCGCACGGCTGGAGGTGCGACCCGACGCCACCCTCTGCCTGGACTGCCAGCGCGAGGTAGAGCGACTAGCCCGCAAGACCTCCCTCCGCCAGCGCGAGTTCTAGGACCTTCCGTCCCCTAGCGCGGCTATATTCCTTGTCTTGATCCCCTAGCGCGGGAGGTGCCGGCGTGGCCGATGTTCGTGTCTCCAACCACCCCCTTATCCAGCACAAGCTGACCCTGCTGCGCGACAAGCGCACCGAGCCCAAGAAGTTTCGGGAGCTGATCCGGGAGATCGCCATCCTGCTGGCCTACGAGGCCACTCAGGACCTGGCAACCACCCCCACCACGGTGGAGACGCCGATGGGCGTGGCCAAGGGCTATCGCCTGCAGGAGAACATCGGCCTGGTGCCGATCCTGCGCGCCGGCCTGGGCATGGTGGAGGGCATCTGGGAGATGATGCCCTCGGCCGAGGTGTGGCACATCGGCCTCTATCGCGACGAGCGCACCCTCCGCCCGGTGGAGTACTACAACAAGCTGCCGGTGGCTCCCACCGTGCAGGTGTGCCTCATCCTCGATCCGATGCTGGCCACCGGCGGCTCCGCCTCCGCCACCGTGGACATCCTCAAGCGCTGGGGCGCGCAGCGCATCAAGTTCGTCGGCATCATCGCCGCGCCGGAGGGCATCGCTACCCTCTCCGGCCGCCACCCCGACGTGCCCATCCACGTGGCAGCCGTGGACGAGCGCCTCAACGAGATCGGCTACATCGTGCCCGGCCTGGGCGACGCAGGCGACCGGCAGTTCGGCACCGGATGAGCGTGGCCATGGCTGACCTGCGCTTTCCGCCTGGGTTTCTGTGGGGAGCGGCCACGGCGCCGGTGCAGAACGAGGGCAGCTACCGCGAGAGTGCCTGGTGGACCTGGGAACAGCGCCCCGGCGCCATCAGCCACGGTGACCGCTCCGGCGTTGGCTGCGACTGGTGGGCCAACGCCGAGGCCGACTTCGACCTGGCCCATCGCCTGGGCCTCAACGCCATGCGGCTGGGAGTGGAGTGGAGCCGCATCGAGCCCGACGAGGGGAGGATTGACGACGCTGCCCTGCAGCGCTACCGCCAGATGCTGCAGGGGCTACGGGCCAGGGGCATGGAGCCCATGGTCACCCTCCACCACTTCAGCGACCCGCTGTGGTTCGTGCGCCGCGGGGGTTGGCTGAGCCACCAGGCGCCGGCCTTCTTCCGCCGCTTTGCCGACCTGGTGGCCGACGCGCTGGGCGACCTAGTGGCCCTATGGGTCACCGTCAACGAGCCCATGGTCTACGTGCGGGATGGCTTTCTGGAGGGTCGCCGCCCGCCGGGACACCGAGGGCTGCTGAGCGCGCTAGTGGCCGCGCGCAACCTGCTCCTGGGCCACGCCGAGGCGGCCCGCGCCCTGCGTCGCCGGCGGCCGGGGGCGCACGTCGGCATCGCCAACCACCTGTTGCACTTCGACCCTCACGACCCCCGCCGCTCCGGCGATCGGCTAGGTGCTCGGCTTTTGGACTGGATGTTCAACGGCTGGCCGCTGGCGGCCCAGACTAGCGGCAAGATCAAGCCCCCCTACGGCCTCGGGCTGCGCACCCACACCCTGTTGGCCAACAGCGTGGATTTCATCGGCCTCAACTACTACAGCCGCGTGCGGGTACGCCTGACGACCGGTGGGCACACCGACTTTCTGGTGTGGACGCTGGTCCCTCTGGACCCAAGCGCGGCGCGCTTCGACCCCGGCGCCGAGGGGTTCATGGGCGAGGTGTACCCAGAGGGCATGTACCGGGCCCTGCGCCGCCTGGCGGCCTTCGGCAAGCCCATCTACATCACCGAGAACGGCATCGCCGACCGCGCCGACCGGCTGCGCGGCCGTTTCATCGTGGATCACCTGGTCCAGGTGCACCGGGCCATCGCCGAGGGCGTGGACGTGCGCGGCTACTTCCACTGGACCCTGGTGGACAACTTCGAGTGGACCGACGGCTGGCAGCTGCGCTTTGGGTTGGTGGAGATGGATCCGGCCACCCAGGCGCGGCGGCCGCGGCCGAGCGCGGCGATCTACGCGGCCATCTGCCGGGCTAACGCTATCCCCGCCGACCTGTTGGCTGAGCCGCGATGACAGCCCTCTTCCCCCCTGCGCCGCTGCGTGTTCTGCTGCTGTTTGGGCCGCGCCTGCAACGCCCCTAGTCCGTCCCCTACACCGGTGGGATCTCCTCTCTCTGCAGCTGCCGACGCCGCTCCAAGCGCCACTGCCGGCGCTGCTCCGCCTGCCGATAGCGCCGCTGCTCGTCCTCGCTCTCTGGGACAAGGGGTGGCACCGGCACTCGGTTGCCCCGCGCGTCCAGCGCTACGAAGGTGAGGTAGGCGGTGGCGGTGTGGCGCCGCTCGCCGGTGACCGGGTTCTCCGCCTCCACCCGCACCCCCACTTCCATCGAGGTGCCAAAGGCGCGGTTCACGTGCGCCTTGAGGATGACCACCTCGCCCACATGGGCCGGCGCCAGAAAGTGCAGGTCGTCCATGGACACCGTGACTACGATCTGGCGGGCGTGGCGCATGGCCGCCACGGCGGCGCAGATGTCAATCCAGGCTGCGATCTGCCCGCCGAACACCGTGCCCAGGGCGTTGGCGTGCTCCGGCAACACGATCTGCGTCATCTCAACGGCCGACTCGGCGGCCCGCTTGGGTTGCACTGTCGTTTCCATGAGAGAAAGGAGCTAGCTCTATGCAGCGTTTGGTGGAATGCGTGCCCAACTTCAGCGAGGGACGGCGGCCAGAGGTCATCGAGGCCATCGTGGCCGCCATCGCCGCCGTGCCGGGCGTGCGGGTGCTAGATGTACAGAGCGACGCCGACCACAACCGGTCGGTGGTCACCTTCGTGGGGGAGCCGGAAGCGGCGCTAGAGGGCGCGTTTCAGGGCGCCCGCCGCGCGGCCGAGCTGATTGACATGAACCAGCACCGCGGAGCCCATCCGCGCATGGGCGCCACCGACGTGATCCCCTTCGTGCCCCTCCGCGGGGTCACCATGGCCGACTGCGTAGCGCTGGCCCGGCGGCTGGGCCGGCGGCTGGGCGAGGAGCTAGGCATCCCCGTGTACCTCTACGAGGAGGCAGCCACCCGCCCGGAGCGCCAAAACCTGGCCGACGTGCGCCGGGGGGAGTACGAGGGCATCCGGGAGCTGATCGGCGCCGACCCGGCCCACGCGCCCGACTTCGGCCCGGCGGCGATGGGCTCTGCAGGGGCGACGGCCGTCGGCGCGCGGCCCTTCCTGATCGCCTTCAACGTCTACCTGACCACCGGGGACGTGGAGGTGGCCAAGAAGATCGCCAAGACTGTGCGCCACTCCAGCGGCGGGCTGCGCTTCGTCAAGGCGCTGGGCCTGCTGGTGGAGGGCAAGGCCCAGGTGTCCATGAACCTGACGGACTACCGGCGCACGCCCATCCACGTGGTGGTGGAGATGATCCGCCGCGAGGCCGCGCGCTACGGCGTGATGGTCGAGCGCAGCGAGCTGGTGGGGATGATCCCGCAGGAGGCGCTGCTGGACGCCGCCATCTGGTACCTACAGCTCGACGGCTTCACGCCGGACCAGGTGCTGGAGAACCGCCTGTTCACGTAGCCGCCTCGGCCGGCTCCTCCGCCGGCATTTCCTCCCACCGCAGCTCCAGCTCCTCGAACACCCGCAGCAGGTCGGTGCGGGAGATGATGCCCACCATCTTGCCCGTCTCGTCCACCACGGGCAGCGGATTGGCGCGGTTGCTCACCATCACGGTGGCGGCGTCCTCGATGCTGGCGTCGGGGCTGATGGTGTTGACCGGGGTGGTCATGATGTCCTGCGCGGTGACGCCGGTGATGCGCCGCAGGCTCTCGCGGTACTCCTTGGTGCGCAGGGGGACGTAGACGTTCAGGAAGGGCAGGAACTCCGGCAGCTGCGGTCGCGCGTGGCGACGCACCATGTCCAGCTCCGTGACGATGCCCACCAGCTCCCCGTCCTCGGTGACAACCGGCAAGCCGCTCAGGCCGTGCTCGCGAAAGAGGCGAGCAATCTCGCCTACGCGCGTGTCGGGGCGAACGCTGATCACCTGGCGCGTCATGATGTCTGCGACCTTCATGGCTCCTCCGTGAAAAGAACGGCCCCAGCAGAGCGCTGGAGCCAAGGGAGTGGGCCCCCCCGGATTCGAACCGAGGACCAACCGGTTATGAGCCGGCCGCTCTGACCGCTGAGCTAGGGGCCCCAGGGACTCGTCTAAACCGGACAGACTGGGCCAAACTGGGCCAGTCTTGAAGACTTTGGCCCAGTTTAGGGTTTCGTGGAGCGGGCGAAGGGAATCGAACCCTCACGACCAGCTTGGAAGGCTGGGGCTCTACCATTGAGCTACGCCCGCATCAGTCGGGGCGAAAGGACTTGAACCTTCGACCTCATGGTCCCAAACCATGCGCGCTACCACCTGCGCTACGCCCCGGTCGGCTTCATTGTACTCCATCCCGGCGGCGACGTCAAGCTCTGCGGCGCTAGCGCCCCCAGCTCAGCCCCGCCTCGAACCAGTCGGGCAGCACCCCGGGCAGGTCCAGCGCCTTGCGCACCGAGCCGCCCGACGGTGCCGCCGCCAGCCAGATCGCCCATCCGCCGCCCTGGTTGGAGAGAAAGGCCACCTGGCGGCCGTCGGGGGACCAAGTGGGGTGCCCGTCTATGCCCGGGCTGGCGACCAGCGTGGACACGGCGCCGGTGGCCACGTTGACCAGGTACAGGTCCCAGTTGCCGCTGCGCTCGGCCGAGGCAAAGGCGATCCAGCGGCCATCCGGCGACCACGCAGGCATGGTGTCGCCGGGCACGGTGGTCAGCGGCCGCTTGTTGGTGCCGTCCGGCGCCATGAGCCACAGGCCGCAGCGGTTGCCCGCGTCGTCGCACCCCTGGTAGGCGATAGTCTGGCCGTTGGGCGACCAGGCCGGCCGCCGCCCCAGGCCCAGGCTCACCTGATCGCCGCCGCCTGACCACATGCGGTAGATGCGCCAGCGACGGTCCCCCTCCCGCGCCGACTCGAACACGATCTGCTGGCCGTCGGGGGACCAGTGGGGATGGCCGTCCTCGGCGAACTGGGTGATGCGCAGCCAGCTGGCCTCTCCCCGGCGCAGCACCCCCAAGCCCACCAGGTCGCCTCGCTCGGAGCGCAGGGCGATCTCGTGGCCCAGGGGCGAGAGGACGGGCTGCGACGCCGCCTGGATCTCCTCTCGCAGCGGCGCGGCCGTAGCCAGGGGCCAGCGATAGACCGACCAGCGGTTAAGCTCGGGCGCATAGGTGGCGAAGAAGAGCGCGCCGGGCCCGGCAGCGCCGATGGAGGTGGTGCCGGTAAGCGCCTCCCCAGCCGTCAGCGGGGGGGTCGGCGTCGGTGGGCTCTGGCAGTACTGGCTGGCCTGGCGATAGCGCTCCTGGAGGGTGGGCTCGCTGCTGCTCTTGAGGGCGATAGCGTAGTGCTCCGCGGCCTGGCACCATTGGCTCTCCCGCGCCAGAGCGTCTCCCCAGTACACCTGGGCCACGATCAGGCGGTCGGCCACGTCCAGGTAGTCGGGCCGGCGCTCGTGGATAGCCTGTAGGCTGCGCACAGCGCGGTCCCAGTCCACGCGCCACGCGCCCAGGGCCTCGGCGTAGAGGAGCGCCAGGTCGCGCTGCAGCCGGGCGTCAGGGTCGTCGGGGCGCACCTGCAGGGCCTCCTCGAACGCGCGCGCCGCCTGCTCCGCGCTGCCCTCGGCGATCAGCCTCAACCCGCGGCGGTAGGCCACGTCGAAGCGCAGGGCTTGCACCGCCTCGGGCTGGAAGGTGGGGTCCAGGGTGGCCAGCTCCTCCAGCAGCGCCGCGGCCAGGGAGAGCTCGCCGTTGACCGCGGCCTGCTGCGCCTGCGCCAGCAACATGGCCTGGGGGGAGACCGTGGGCGTCGCCGGCGCGCTCCCCTCCGGCGGCACCAGGATCGGCCGCTCGGCGTCCAGCGGCGTGGGCGACGGCGTGGCGGTGGGCGCCTGCAGCTCAGCCAGCCACTGCCGCGCCATGGCGTTCTGCGGGTCCAGCTGCAACAGCCGCTGCAGCTCGATCACCGCCAGCTCGGTGCGGCCGGCGGCCCGGTGCGCCTCGGCGTTGCTCAGCCGGGTCTCGATCTCGGCCCGCAGGAGCGCCTGGCGCTCGGCCATGCCGTCGCGAAGGCCCATCACTGCGGCCGTGGCCAGCACAGCCACGCTGAGCAGGACGACCAAGGCGAAGACAGCCAGCCAGCGCCAGGAGGGGCCCTGCCACACCAGGTCGCGCCAGCGGCGGTAGAGGGACTTGTGCGGAGAGGATGACATGCGCTCGTGCGGTGCGATCGTGGGTTCGTGCGGTGGTGGGACCGTTGGGTCAGAACGGACGGGCGTAGTTTAGCACCGGGGCGCCGTCGGCGTCAAACAGGGTCACCTGCGCCCGACTGCCCCCCGTCACCGCCACCCCGGCCAGCGTCCGTCGCCAGGGCCGGTCCGGTGCGATGCTCACTGCCTCGTCCAGCACGGTTTGGTCGTTCACGGCCACCCGGAGCCGGCCGGCGACCGCCCGCACCGTGTACACGCCCACCTCCAGGCCGTTGGGCAGCGCAGCGATGTGGAGGGCGCCGTTGCGGTCGGCGTAGCTAACCCCGCCGATGCCGGCCACCGGGAACCAGCGCTCCTCCCAAGCCAGCTCGCCGCCGGCCGCCAGGGTGGCGCTGTCCCAGAAGGTGGGCGCCACGCCGCCGTGCAGCTCGACGTAGGTCGAGCCGTCGTCGGTGTAGCTTTCGGTCGGCAGGGGGTCGGACCAGCCTAGCGCGAAGCCCTTGCTGCCGCGGGCCACGTCCGCCGGAAACACCCGCACCACACCCTCGTCGGCTGCCGTGTCGTAGACGCCGGCGTAGGGGCCGTGGGCCGCCGGCGCCTCGAAGAAGCCCAGCCAGCGCCGCCAGTTGCCCAGGCGGCTGTAGTCCACGCCGTTGTGCACCGGCCAGGCCATGGTCTGCCCGGCCTCCGGCAG
The DNA here is from genome assembly GCA_025055015.1 of Caldilineales bacterium. Classification (GTDB taxonomy): domain Bacteria; phylum Chloroflexota; class Anaerolineae; order JAAEKA01; family JAAEKA01; genus JANWYQ01. The sequence goes on along the minus strand of JANWYQ010000034.1, from coordinate 2,884 downwards.
GTCCCCATCGCCCCGACTGTGCACCGTCACCCTGTCCGTGGGAAACAGCCAGCGCAGCTCCGGCCCCACGCGGTTGGCCGCGCCGGGCGCCAAGGCGGCGGCCAGCCAGAACTTGTAGGCCACCGGCCGGGCCGCAGGGTTGACCAGCCGCGGCCGCAGGGTGAAGGCCGCCTCGCCGCTGCGCAGCGCGATCTCCACCTCGACCCGCAGGTGCCCTTCGTCGGGCATGAACACGATGACCCCGGCCTCGCCGCCGTCGGGGGGCAGCACGATGTAGCCCCAGGGGTCCGCCCACGTGTAGCCGTGCTCCTCCACCGGCAGGCCCCACTCGATGCCGCCGACCGCCAGCCAGCCGCCCTGCTCCGGCGGCCCCCACGGCGACGGCTTGACCACGGGGTTCTGGTACAGCTGGTTGTGGCCGGTGGGCTTGAAGATCAGCTGATAGATGCGCCCGCCCAGCTCCGGCAGCACGGTCAAGCGCAGGTACTCGTTCTCCAACACCACGGCCAGATAGCGCTGCACCGCGGGCTGGGGATGGCTGGCCTCGTAGGCTGCCCGGTCGAAGCGGCGATAAGTCCACCCGTAGTCGGGGTTGACCGCCGGTGCCGTGAAAGCGGCGTAGGGGTAGGTGGGAATGGCAACGGAGGTGGTGGTCACGCGCACGCTACCAGATGCGCTGGCCCGGGTCGGCGGCGGGGGCGGCGCAGGCACCACGGCCGCGCCCTGCAGGTTCCCCTCCCCCTGCACCAGGGTGGCGCTGACCCAGCCCGCCCCGCCCTCGAAGGCGATCTGCCACCAATCGCCGGCGTCGTTGCGACCTAGCACCGGGTAGCGCTCGCCCGCCTTGACCTGGCCGATGGCGGGGTAGGCGGTGCCCGGCCCCTGGCGCACGTTGACCACCGCGCCGGTCACCCGGACGGCGGGCGAGGCGACGGCGGCGGGGGTCTCAGGAGGCGTGGGGGTGGGCGTCGGCCGGTCGGCGGTTGGCGTCGCCGTCGCGGCCACAGCCGTTGGCGTAGCGGTGGCGGCGGCCGTGGGCGTGGCAGTGGCGACCGGAGCGGTCGGCGCAGCCGTAGAGACAACGGCCGTCGGCGCGGCGGTGGGGACAACGGCTGTAGGTGTGGCCGTCGGCGCTGCCGGAGCCGGGGAGGACCTCGTCGTGGAGGTGGGACCGACCGTTTTGGCAACGACGGGCGTGGCGCTGGCTACAGCGGCTGGAAGGGCTGACGCGGTCGAGGTGGCGGCCGCGGTGGGCGTGGCCGGCTGCGGGGCGCATGCGGCCGCTTGCAGGACCACCAGCATTAGCCCTAGCACGGGGCGCAGAGGCTTGGGCATAGTCGAGGCCATTATGCCCCCAAAACGTCGGCCTGTCCAGAGCGCAGCCCGGACGACGGCGAGGCGGCGAGAACGCTTGACAGCCGCCTGGGCCGATGTTACAATCGCAGCCCAGCCACTAGCCCCAGGAGACAACCCCATCCATGACGTTGCGCTATCCTCCGATGCGGGGGGCGATCGCCGCCGGCCACCCCGTCACCGCGTCTGTGGCGGCGCAGACCCTGCAGGCGGGCGGCAACGCGGCCGACGCGGCCGTGGCCGCCACCTTTGCCTCCTTCGTCGCCGAGTTCACCCTCTCCACCGTCGGCGGCGGCGGCTTTGCGCTGGTGGTAGACGCCGAGCGGGGCAAGAGCAGCCTGCTGGACTTCTTCAGCGCCGGACCCGGCCTAGGGCGTCGCCGGCCGCCCCCGCCCCAGGACCTAGACTTTCAGCAGATCACGGTGGACTACGGGCCCTCCACCCAGCACTTCTACATCGGCCGTGGCTCGGTGGCCGTGCCCGGCAACGTGGCCGGGCTGGCCGCGCTGGCCCAGGGCTACGGCCGCCTGCCCTTGGCCGTGCTGTTGCAGCCGGCCGTGGACCTGGCGCGCCGCGGGTGTCAGATCAGCGAGACGCAGCACCGCATCGCCCGCCTGATCGAGCCGATCCTGTTGGCGACGCCGGAGAGCCGAGCCATCTTCGGCCGAGACGGCGGCCATGCCCTGCTGCAGCCGGGCGAGTGGGTGCGCATGCCGGATCTGGCCGACACGCTGGAAGCGCTGGGCCGCGAGGGCCCGCAGCTCTTCTACCGCGGGGAGGTGGCCCGCGCCATCGTTGCAGACCAAGAGGCCCACGGCGGACTGCTCACCCTGGAGGACCTGGAGCGCTACCGGGTGCGGCAGCGGGAGCCCCTGTCCATCCCCTTCGCCGGCCACGAGGTGCTCACCAACCCGCCCCCCAGCCGTGGGGGGCTGCTGATCGGCTTCTCCCTGGCGCTGTGGCAGGCGCTGCAGCCGGGCGAGCTTCGACACGGCAGCGCTCGCCACCTGGAGCTGCTGGCCGAGGTGATGCGGGTCACCCACCTGGCCCGCCGCGATCTGGAGGCGCAGGACCTACAGCCGCGGCAGCAGGCCCCCCGGCTGCTCGGCCCGGCCACGGTGGCGCGCTGGGCGCAAACCCTGGCCGACCTGCTGGCCGTTCCCGTCGCCCAACGCCCGATTGACGCCCCGCCCCCGGCGCGGACCAGCACCACCCAGATCTCGGTGGTGGACGAGACGGGCCTGGCCGTCAGCCTGACCACCAGCGGCGGCGAGGGGCCTGGCTTCGTGGTGCCCGGCACCGGCGTGATCCTGAACAACATGCTGGGCGAGGCGGACCTGCACCCCCAGGGCTTCCATCGCACGCCTCCGGGCCAGCGCATCCCCTCGATGATGGCGCCCACCGTAGCCATGCGGGAGGGCTGGCCGGCCCTGGTGACCGGCAGCGGCGGCGCCAACCGCATCCGCAGCGCCATCCTGCAGGTGTTGCTCAACCGCCTGGCCTTTGGCCTGCCCCTGGCGGAGGCGGTAGA
>JANWYQ010000019.1 GCA_025055015.1 Caldilineales bacterium | reverse complement strand
ACGGCATAGCCGTCGGACCGGCACCGCTGGCGGCACGTGTCGCTGGCGCAGCTGTTGCAGTAGAACCCCGGCACCACAGGCCTCGAGGGACTGCGTCGGCCGATCGGTGTGGCCGAGGCCACCGACCACTTGTCCGGCGGCGCAGGCATCGGTGGAACGGGCGTGGGCCGCTGACAGGCCCACAGCACAAAGCTGCCCCCCACCAACACACAGAGCAGCAAAACAGCGCGGGCGATGCGGCAATGGAGGCTGTAGGCAGCCGGGTTAGGATCGGTGGACGGTGTCACTGGCGAGGCTCCGACAAAGGCAGCGACGAGCGCCGTGCAACAGGCTGGCCGCTCCGGCCCAGCAAACCTATCTCGGAAGCGTTGCCTAGGCCGATGGCGAGACGCCGGTGGTCGGCCTTGTTCAGCTTTCCAGCAACGGGCGTCTATGCTTTTAAACGTGCTGGGCCCCCGTTTTGGCCCGGTCTAAAGGGGCGGTTAGCGGCGTAGCGTCGCCTTGCCGCTGCGTGCCCTGTCTTGCGCCCATTTGGGCGGCCTCCTCAGGTCGCACCTGGTCTAGCCACGCGTCGTCAGCGGCAGGTAGAGCTGCAGGCGCAGCGCCGGCGCGCGTCGCATCTCCGCGCTGCGGCAGGTCCAGCCGCTGCACGCCTTGAAGGCGGCCAGCCAGTCCGACGCCTGGGCCAGAAACGCCGGATGGACACGAGCCGCCAGGTTGCGCAGCTGGAAGGGATCGTTGATCAGATCGTACACCTCGTACGCCCCGCCTGCGCGCTCGATGACCACGTAGGAGGCCGTCCGCAGCAGAACCCAGTCGGGCGTGAGGTCCTGCCTCTGCGCCATCTGGCGGTCGAAGGGGTCCGGAGGCTCCGAGGAACGGTCGTTGGGGGTGGACGCGGCCGTTGGCGGCGGCCGAAAGTGTTCCACGAAGATCGCCTGTCGCCACTTGGCCGCCGGCTCGGCGCTGTGCAGCAAGGGCAGCAGCGATCGGCCGTCGTAGGGCACAGCCAGGGATGCGCCGGAGATGGCTGCGACTGTCGGCGCCAGGTCCACCAGGCTGACCAGCTCCTGCCGCACCACCCCCGCCGGCACGCCTGGCCCACGCACCAGCAGGGGCACGCGGATGTCCTCTTCGTAGGGCATGCCCTTGCCCGGCGACAGGCGGTGCTGGCCCATGTGGTAGCCGTTGTCGGAGGTGAAGAAGATGTAGGTGTTGTGCACCTGGCCTGTCGCGGCCAGGGCCTCGACTATCCGCTGCAGCGCCTCGTCCACCGCTTGCAGGGAGCGCAGCCGCTTGCGATGGAGCGCGTCCATCTCCTCGATCTCCGCGGGCGTCAACGGCGGCAACGCCTGCATGAACGGCGGCTTGTCGCTGATATCAGCCTCGTTGAAGGCCGCCGTGCGGGGAACCCGCGCGTCGGGGAAAAGCGCGGCGTGCCGAGGAGCAGGGACCGCCGGCGTATGCGGCGCGTAGAACATCAAGGCCAGAAAGAAGGGCGGGCGGGGCGACAGGCCGGCCGTCTCGCCGATGAACGCAACCGCTTCGGCGGCCAACACGTCGGTGATGTAGTCCTGGGGATCTGCGCCGTAGCTGCGCAGAGTGCGGTCGTCGTTGACGGTGTAGTTGTAGCTGGCGTAGGCGGAGTTGGTGACGGGGACGAACCACCGGTCCCAGCCGGGGGGAACGTAGGTGGGGTCCTCGGGCAGGGGATAGCCGTTGAGGTACTTGCCGATCAGGGCGGTGCGGTAGCCGGCGGCTTGGAGCGCAGTGGCCAGGGTGGCCTGCTCCATGCCGTTGGCCAGCGCCGTGGCAAACCCACCCGTGGGCGGCAGGTTGGTGCGCACCCCGTGGTTGTGAGGATATTGGCCGCGCCACAGGGAGGCGCGTGCCGGGCAGCACAGGGGCAGGGGCACGAAGGCGTTGGCGAAGGTCATGCCCTGGTCCACCAGCAACGCCTGCAGGCGGGGCATGGCCTCCAAGCTGCCCAGCAACACGTCCAGGTCGTCGGCCATCACCAGCACGACGTTGGGCCGCACAGCCGGCGGCGCCTCCGAGCCGGCCGTTGCACGGGCCAGCGGCAGCCCCACAGCCAGCAAGACCAGCAGGTTGATGCAGACCGGAGCAAACCGAGAAGAACGACAGGAGAACACGGGCCGAGGGAAAAAGCACACGCAGCGCGGTTCACCGATGGGTCAGCGCCCGGAACACGTATCCCTGGCTGCTCAGCTCGCGCAGGATGGTCTCCACAGCGGCGACGGTCTGCCGGCTGCCGCCGCCGCCGTCGTGCAACACCACCACCGCGCCCGGGAAAGCTCGGCGCAGCACGAAGTCGGCGATAGCCTCCGCGCCGGGCCGCCGCCAGTCCTTGGGATCAATGTCCCACAGCACGACCCTGTAGCCTAGGTCGGCCGCAACGGCCACGGTGGCTGCGTCGAAGCGGCCTCCGGGAGGGCGCAAGAGTAGCCCGCAATCGGCGAACATCTCCCGGTCACCCAAGGCCGCACGCACGGCTTCCTCCGTCGCTCGCACCTCGGCGGCGAAGTCCTCCGGCGCGAGGCCTCTCAGGGAGCGATGGGTGTGGGTGTGGTTGGCGACGCAGTGGCCGGCCTCGACCACCGCCCGCAGCGCAGCCGGCGCGCGCTGCACATGGCGTCCGACGACG
>JANWYQ010000012.1 GCA_025055015.1 Caldilineales bacterium | reverse complement strand
CAAGTATGACTCCGCATGGCGAAAAGCGGTCCACGAAGGCGGAGGCGAACAAACGAATTTACTGACTGTACCACGTGGTGGGGCGAGAGGACGATCTCCACGGGGAACCTCCGGTCCGGCGCTGTGGGGTTTCGTTGGGCGCGTTGCCGCAAACTGCCGGGCCGTCAGGGGCCGCAGCCGACGTGGTTTCCCGCAAACGCCGTTTCCGGGAAAGCGCGCGCCAAATGGTATAATTGGCCCATGGACCTCTTGCCGGTTGTCGAGGCCGCCTTGCGACGCCATCGGATGGCGGCGCCGGGTGAGGCAATGGTGGTGGGCGTCTCCGGGGGACCGGACTCGCTGTGCCTGCTGCACGTGCTGCACCGCCTGGCGCCGGCCTGGTCGTTGCGGCTGCACGCAGCCCACCTGAACCACGGCCTGCGCGGGGACGAGGCGGACGCCGACGCCGACTTCGTGGCTGCGACGGCCGCAGCCTGGGGCCTGCCTTACACCGTGGAGCGCGCGGACGTGGCTGCGCTGGCCGCCGCTTCGGGCGCCTCGCTGGAGGAGGCGGCGCGGCACGCGCGCTACGCCTTCCTGGCCCGGGTGGCCGGCCGCGTGGGCGCCCACGCCATCGCCGTCGGCCACACCGGCGACGACCAAGCCGAGACCGTGCTGCTGCACTTCCTGCGGGGCAGCGGCCTGGCCGGCCTGCGGGGGATGCTGCCCGTGACCCCCCTCACCGACTACCGCCTCCTGGCCGGGGATGCCCCGGAGGCCGCCGACCTGCGCCTGATCCGCCCCCTGTTGGACGTGCCCCGCGCCGAGGTCTTGGCCTACTGCCGGGCTCACGGCCTGCAGCCCCGCTTCGACCGCAGCAACGAGGACACCACCTTCTTCCGCAACCGCCTGCGCCACCAGCTGCTGCCCCTGCTAGAGACCTACAACCCCCAGGTGCGCCGCGTGCTGCGCCATACAGCCACTGTGCTGGCCGACGACTACGCCCTGCTGCGCGGCCTGGCCGAGGCCGCGTGGGCCGAGGTCTTTCGTGAAGAGACGGCCGACGGGCTGGTGCTCGACCTGCCCCGCTGGCGGGCGCTGCCCACCGGCCTGCAGCGGGCCGTGCTGCGCCAGGCCATCGGCCGCCGACGCCGCAGCCTGCGCAACATCAACTTCGTCCACGTGGAGCGCGCCCTAGAGGTGCTGCGCACAGGCCAAGCCGGCGCCCGGGCTACCCTGCCCGCCGGCCTCGAGGCCGTGGTGGGCTACGACTGCTTCGTGGTGGGGGAGGCGGGGGTGGGCCTGCCGGCCGGCGACGCGCCGCAGCTGACCGAACCGCGGCTGCCCCTAGCCCTGCCCGGCGTCACCGGTATCGGCAACGGCTGGCAGGTGGAGACCGCGCTGTTGGCGCCGGCCGACCTGCCGACGGACTGGCGCGCCAACCCCGATCCGTGGCGAGCCTGGCTGGACGCGGACGCGGTGGGCCCAGGGCCAGCCCTGCGCACCCGCCGGCCGGGCGACCGCTTTCAGCCCTTGGGCATGGCTGGCCACTCCAAGCTGCTGGCGGAGTTCTTCACCAACCTCAAGGTATCGCCCTCCGCGCGCGACCGCTGGCCCCTGCTGGTCAACACGGCCGACGAGATCGCGTGGGTGTGTGGGCTGCGCGTGGACCAGCGCGCGGCGATCACCCCGGCCACGCAGCGGGTGCTGCAGGTGGTGATGCGCCGCGTGGGCGGAGCAACGCGCAACGAGGAGCGCGCAACTGGATGAAGGCCCTTGCCCACTGGGCTATTCACCATCGGCTGAAGATCCGCATCGCCGGGCACAGCGCCGAGGAGGTGTGGGGCGCGCTGGTGGGACCGGAGGGCCGTGTGCAGCCTTTCCGCTACCACCTGCGCGACCGCCGTCTCACCGTTGGCGAGGGCGACCAGGCGCGGGTGTTGGAGCTGGACGAGTATGGGTTTGAGGTGAGTTGAGGAGGGCCCAGCGCCCGCGGTCGGCGCAGGGAGTTCGCACCTGGGGGTGCGAACTCCGCTGGGCGGTTGGGACACCCAGTTCGCGCCTAGGGGTGCGAACGCCGCGACACCCGATCACCGGCCACCGTTCGCACCTAGGGGTGCGAACTCCGCACCTTCCGATCACCGATCACCGATCACCGATCACCGATTACCGATCACCGTTCACCGTTCACCGATCACCAATCACCGATTACCGATCACCGATCACCGATTACCGTTTACCGTTCACCGCTCCCCCCATGCCCACCCTCACCCTCCACCCCGGCCGTGACAAGTCGCTGCGCAACCGACACCCGTGGGTCTTCTCCGGCGCGGTGGCGCGCGTGGACCGCAGCGCGCGCGACGGCGACGTGGTGGAGGTGCACGCTGCCGACGGCCGCTGGCTGGCCCGCGGCTACCTCAATCGGCGGTCGCAGATCCAGGTGCGCCTGCTGACGTGGGACCCGGACGAGGCCATAGACGGCGGTTTCTGGCGGCGCCGGCTGGAGCGAGCCCTGGCCGGCCGGGCTGCCCTGGCGGCCGACGGCCGCACCACCGCCTACCGCCTGGTGCACGCCGAGAGCGACGGCCTGCCCGGTCTGGTGGTGGACCGCTACGGCGACTGGCTGGCGGTGCAGGCGCTGACCCTGGGCATCGAGCAGGTCAAGCCGCTGATCGCCGCGCTGCTGGCCGAGCTGTGCCGGCCGGCCGGCATCGTGGAGCGCTCCGACGTGGACGTGCGGGAGAAGGAGGGCCTGCCGCCGCACGTGGGCGTGCTGCACGGCCGGGCGCCGGCCGGGCCGGTGGAGGTGCTGGAGCACGGCCTGCGCTTCTGGGTGGACCTGATGGCCGGCCAGAAAACGGGGTTCTACCTGGACCAGCGGGAGAACCGGCGCCGGGTGGCCGCCTACTGCGCGGGCGGCGAGGTGCTCAACGCCTTCAGCTACACTGGCGGCTTTGCCGTCTACGCGCTGGCCGCGGGCGCCCGCCGCGTGGTCAACCTGGACTCCTCGGCCGAGGCCCTGGCCCTGGCCGAGCGCAACCTGGCGCTGAACGGCTTCGACCCGGCCGCCCAGGCCGAGGCGGTGGCCGGCGACGTGTTCACCGTGCTGCGGGAGTGGCGTGCAGCCGGCCGGCGCTTCGACGCCGTCGTGCTGGACCCGCCCAAGTTCGCCCACACCCAGGCCCAGGTGGAGCGGGCCGCGCGCGCCTACAAGGACATCAACCTCCTGGCCATGCAGCTCTTGCGGCCCGGCGGCGTGTTGGCCACCTTCTCCTGCTCCGGCCTGGTCAGCGCCGACCTGTTCCAGAAGATCGTCTTCGCCGCAGCGGTGGACGCCGGCCGCGACGCACAGGTGCTGGAGCGGCTGAGCCAGGGGCCCGATCATCCCGTGCTGCTCACCTTCCCCGAGGGGGAGTACCTCAAGGGGCTGCTGTGCCGGGTGTGGTGACGGCAGCCGCGCGCAGATTTGCCAAATTCCCTGGTTCCGATTTTACTATTTGCCAATCAACCTACCGGCCGACGAGCCGGGGCAAGCACAACGGTCGGCTGACGTTCTTCTGCCGGCCCGCGCAAGCGGACATAGCCCCTTTGCGGACTTGCCCCACGGCCGGAGCTCAACGAGGAACCCCTTTATGCACGGTCAACGAACTCAGATGGCCCTGGCGATGGCCCTGTTGCTCCTGGCGCTGGCCCTGACTGCCTGCGCCGGCGAGACGCCCACCGCCACGCCCACCCCCACCAAGACCCCCACGCCTGTGGCCGTGGCCCAGGCGCCCACCGACACGCCAACGCCCCCGCCGCCCACGCCCACGCCGGAGCCGCCCACGCCCACGCCGACGCCGGAGGCCACCCCCACCCCGGACGCGACGCCCACCCCGGAGCCGCCCACGCCCACCCCTACGCCGGTAGCCTCCCTGCGGCCGACGGACGACGACATCAACGTGCGCAAGGGCCCCGGCACCGGCTACGGCAAGATCGGCCAGGTGACGCGCGCCGACAACCTGGCGGTGCTGGGCAAGAGCGCGGACGGCGCCTGGTACAAGGTGTGCTGCATCAACAGCCAGGAGGGATGGATCGCCGCCCAGTTCGCCCAGCTCAGCGGCGACGTCGCCGCCGTGCCCGTGGTGGAGGCCCCGCCGCTCACCGGCGACAACCAGGCCGACGCGCCCGCGGCGGCCGCGCCCGGCAGCACCGGCGGCAGCGGCATCGGCATCGTCTACATCGGCAACGTGGTGCCGCCGGTGGACAACCCGCCGCCGGGCAAGTACTTCGGCCTGTGCGGCCTGCGGGTCAACCGCCCCGTGCGCGAGACGCCGCCCCCGCGCGAGGTGCTCACGGGCAGCACCAACCCCCTCACCGGCCTGCCCATTGACCCGGCCCGCCTCCAGCAGGGGCGCATCTTCATGGTGCGCTACGGCAACGAGCCCGCCATCCGCGCCTACTACGGCATCTCCCAGCCCGACATGGTGTTCGAGGAGCTGATGGACAACCTGAACACCACCCGCTTCACCACGCTATGGCTGGGCGCGGACGCGCCGCAGATCGGCCCGGTGCGCTCCTTCCGCAACACCACCATCCAGCTGGCGCAGATGTTCGACGCGCCGGTGTTCAGCAGCGGCGCGGTGGGCCCCAACCAGGTCTTCGCCTACGCCGCGGGCATCGAGGACATTGACGAGCGCTGCTGGTCCGGCCCCTTCTACAACAACCCGGCCGGCGGCGGCTACCAGAACCGCGTCCTCACCACCAGCGACAACCTGCGTCGCTTCCTGGAGGCCAACGGCCTGCTCACCGGCGTGCGCATCAAGCCGTTTACCTTCAGCGAGACGCCGCCGGCCGGCGGCCAGCCCGCCAGCCGGGTGGTCATCCCCTACATCAACCGCGGCTTCTACGAGGTGGAGTGGCGCTACGACCCGGCCACCGGTCGCTATGCCCGCTTCTCCGGCTCCCAGCGCACGCCGCTGATTGACGCCAACAACGGCCAGCAGGTTACCGCATCTAACGTGGTGATCATGGAGGTGAAGCACGACCGCACCGACCTGCTGGTGCTGGGCAGCTACACCATCCACACCTACCTGGTGGGCCGCGAGGGCCCGGCCACGGTGATCCGCGACGGGGTGGCCATCCAGGGCCGCTGGCGCGTGCCCAACAAGTGGAGCGGCATGGAACTGGTGGACGCGGCCGGCAACCCCATCCCGCTCAAGCCGGGCAACACCTGGTTCCAGATCGTGCCGCCCAACTACGGCGTGACCATCGTCGGCTGAGCTGTCAGCCATGCGCACCAACGTCCGTGCGCATCGCCGCTCCAGGACGGCGGCCCTGGTCGCCTTGCTCGTGGCCGCTGTGGGCCTCGTCGCCCTGGGGACGGCGGTGGCTGCGCAGCCGGCCGCAGCCCAGGGCGAGCGGCTGGTGCTGGCCTTCTACTACACCTGGTTCGACGAGCACACGTGGTCGCCGGCCAAGGTGCCCGACCTGCCCTTGGAGCCCTACGCCAGCCGCGACCGCAGGGCCATGGACCGCCACATCGCCCAGGCCCAGACTGCGGGCATTGACGCCTTCGTGGTGAGCTGGTACGGGCCGTGGGGCGGGGTCAACAACCAGACGGAGAGCAATTTCGCCGCGCTGCTGGACGTGGCCGCAGCCCGCGGGTTCAGGGTGGCCTTGGACGTGGAGGCCACCAGCCCCTTCGTGGGCAGCAGCGGGGCGATGGTGGAGATGCTGCGCCACGCGCTCCACGTCCACGCGGCCCACCCCGCCTATCTCCGCGTGGGCGGCCGGCCGGTGCTCTTCTTCTGGCGCCAGCAGCGCTGGAACGTGGACACCTGGCAGTGGATCCGCAGCCAGGTGGACCCCGATCGCCGCAGCATCTGGATCGCCGAGGGCGTGGACATGGCCTACCAGGCGGTGTTCGACGGCCACCACCTGTACACCGTCACCTGGACCCCGCCCACCGATGTCTTCTACACGGCCAACAAGTTCAGCCGCCTGGTGCAGCAGGCGCGCGAGCGCTACGGCGGCTATCGCTACTGGGTGGCTACCGTCATGCCCGGCTACGACGACACCCGCACCGGCCGGCCCCACGCCTTCGCCCGTCCCCGCGAGGGCGGCGCCTACTACGCGCGCACCTGGGAGGCAGCCATCGCCAGCAACCCGGACTGGATCATCGTCACCTCGTTCAACGAGTGGCCGGAGGGCACCTACATCGAGCCCAGCCGCGCCTACGGCGACTACTACCTCCAGCTCACCGCCCAGTGGTCCGCCCGCTTCAAAGGCCTCTCCTCCCCCCTTGTGGGGGAGGCCGGGAGGGGGCCCTCCTCCCCCCTTGTGGGGGAGGCCGGGAGGGGGCCCTCCTCCTCCCCTGTGGGGGAGGCCGGGAGGGGGCTCTCCACGGGGAGGGAGGCTGGGAGGGGGACCCCAACCCCCGACTACCCGGCGGTGTGGGTGCGGGCGTCTGTGCTCAACGTGCGCGCGGCGCCCTCCACCGACGCGCTGCGCATCGCTCAGCTCCCAGGCGGCGAGGTGCGCCGCGCCGTCGCCCGGCTGGAGGACGGCAGCTGGTGGCTGGTGTGCTGCGTCGCCGGCCGCTACGGCTGGGTCAGCGGCCGGTGGGTCACGCCCGTCGGCCCCGCCGAGCAGCTGGCGCGGCTGCCCATCCGCCCGCTGCCGGAGACGTCCGTCGCCCGCAAGCCCGGCCCGGTTCCGCAGTAGGTCCAACGGAGCCGAGCGGGTCGGCCTTTGGATCACGATGCGCCTCCCACGATCTTTCTGGCCCCTGCAGAATTCGTGCCATTCGTGAAATTCGTGGCCAAACTGAGCCTTTCTGCGCAGAGTCCGGTCCCCCGCAGCCTTCATCCTGGTGCAAGGAGGTCCCCTTGAAGTCGCACCCCGCCCTGACCACTTCTCTGACCGACGACGTGGCCGAGATCTTGATCGGCGAGCAGGAAATCCAGCGCCGCGTGCGCGAGCTGGGCGCGCAGATCACCCGCGACTTCGCCGGCGAAGAGCTGCTGGTGATCGCCGTGCTCAAGGGCGCCATCCTCTTCCTGGCCGACCTGATCCGCCACATTGACCTGCCCCTCTCGGTGGACTTCCTGGCGGTGTCCAGCTACGGCGCCGGCACCCGCAGCAGCGGCGTGGTGCGCATCCTCAAGGACCTAGACGAGCCCATCGAGGGGCGCCACGTGCTGATCGTGGAGGACATCGTGGACTCTGGCCGGACGTTGGACTACCTGCTGCGCACCCTGCGCCAGCGCCGGCCGGCCACCCTCCACGTCTGCACCCTGCTGGACAAGCGGGAGCGCCGGGAGATTGACGTGCCCATTGACTACGTGGGCTTCGAGGTGCCCGACGCCTTCGTAGTAGGCTACGGGCTGGACTACGCCGAGCTCTACCGCCAGCTGCCCTTCATCGGCGTGCTGAAGCCGGAGATCTATGAATAAGGCACGAAGGAACCACGAAGGCGCGAAGGAATCGCGAAGACGCGAAGGAATCGCGAAGACGCGAAGGAATCGCGAAGGCGCGAAGGTTGTTGGGCTGAGCCGGCTTGTAGCACGGGCGAGCGACCGGTGCGCCTTTCTGCCTGGGTGACTTTGTGGCTAGAAAGCGTGTTGGACTGAACCGCGTCGTTGCATCCGAAGAATTTCTCATGCCCGGCGGGCACCACGGCCCCTGCCGGTGAAAACCTCGGTAGTGACGACTTTAGTCGTCCGAGCGCCGCAGGGCGACTGAAGTCGCCACTACAAGCAGGGCGACTAAAGTCGCCACTACAAGCAAAGCGACTGAAGTCGCCACTACAAGCAAAGCGACTGAAGTCGCCACTACAAAGGGAACAGGCGATTTTCAGGACCATGGCCATGGCTGGCGAACGCGTGCGAGGCGGCTTGAGGTGGACGGCGCGGGTCGCCGCAGCCCTGGCGCTGTGGGCGGCCCTGGCGACCGCCGCGCACGGCCTGGAGCCGCCCCCGCGGCACGTGGTGCAGCCCGGCGACACCCTCGCCGCATTGGCCGAGCGCTACGCCAGCACCGTGCCCGCCATCGTCGCGGCCAACCGCCTGGCCGACCCCGACCGCATTGCGGTGGGCCAGACCCTGGTGATCCCGCCGGCCTACATGCCCCTGGTGCCCATCGAGGCGCGGCCGGGAGACACCTGGGAGACGCTGGCCCGCCAGCACGGCCTGAGCGCGGACGCCCTGCGCCAGCTCAACGCCGCAGCCCCGGGTGAGCGCCTGTGGGTGGGCCAGGACCTCTTCGTGCCGGCCAGCCCGGAGGCCGCCTCCCCTGCCCTCCCGCCCGGCCCCCTGCTGGCCATCGAGGCCGTTCCCCCGGCCCCGCGGCAGGGGCAGACGGTGCTGGTGCGGCTGCACGCCCGGGAGCCCCTCAGCCTCACCGTGCGCTGGGGAGAGCGGGACGTGCCCCTGCTGCCGGCGGACCCCGGGCCCACCGCGCCCGCCGACGGCGTCGCCGCCTACTGGGGCCTGGCTGCCGTGCCGGTGCTGGCGCCGCCCGGCGTGCAGCACCTAGAGGTGCGGTGGCAGAGCCAGACGGAGAGCGGCGCGCTGCGCTGGCCCCTGGCCGTGGCCGACGGCGGCTATCCCACCTTCCACATCGTGCTGCCCCCCGGCAAGGGCGACCTGTTGGAGCCGACCCTGGTGCGGAAGGAGGCGGAGAAGGTCAACGCCGTGTGGAACGGTCCCATCACTGAGCGGGCCTGGACGGGCCGCTTCCGCCGCCCCATCGCCGACCAGTTCCCCACCAGCGCGCCCTTTGGCCAGAAGCGCTCCTACAACGGCGGGCCGGTGAACAGCTTCCACGCCGGCCAGGACTTCAGCGCGCCGGGCGGCACGCCGGTGACCGCGCCCGCCCGCGGCACCGTGGTGCTGGCCGAGCCGCTGATCGTGCGCGGCAACGCCGTGATCGTTGACCACGGCCTGGGCGTCCTCACCGGCTACTGGCACCTCTCCGAGATCGCCGTGGCCGTGGGGCAGACCGTGCAGCCGGGCGACCTGATCGGCCTGGTGGGCACCACCGGCCTCAGCACGGGCAACCACCTGCACTGGGAGCTGCGGGTGCGCGGGGTGCCCGTGGACCCCATGCAGTGGCTGGTGCAGTCCTTCCCGTGAGAGGCCCGCAGCGGCAGGAGGCAGGCCATGGCTGGCAGCCCTCGCAAAGCGGTGCAGCGCATCGGCGTGTTGACGGCCGGCGGCGACTGCCCCGGCCTCAACGCCGTGATCCGCGCCGTGGTCAAGTCCGCCATCCTGACCCACGGGTGGGAGGTCATCGGCATCCGCGACGGCTTCGAGGGGCTCATCCACGAGGGCGACACCCTCATGCCCCTGACCCTGGAGCGAGTGTACGGCATCCTGGGCCAGGGCGGCACCATCCTGGGCGCGGCCAGCCGCGCCAACCCCTTCCTCTACACCAAGACCCAGCGGGGCAACAAGGTCACGGTGAACGTCACCCCGCGCGTCCTCAAGCGCATCCGCGAGCTGGCGCTGGACGCCGTGGTGGTGATCGGCGGCGACGGCACCATGCGCATCGCGCGCGAGCTGCACGACATGGGCGCGCCGCTGGTGGGGGTGCCCAAGACCATTGACAACGACGTGGACGGCACCGACTACAGCTTCGGCTTCGACACAGCCCTGGGCGTGGCCACAGACGCCATTGACCGCCTGCGCACCACGGCCGAGAGCCACCGCCGGGTGATGGTGGTGGAGGTGATGGGCCGCCACGCCGGCTGGATCGCGCTGCACGCAGGCATCGCCGGCGGCGCAGACGTGGTGCTGATCCCCGAACACCCCTTCGACATAGACGAGGTCTACGGCCGCATTGAGCGCTGCTTTCAGCAGGTGCAGCGCTCCGCCATCGTGGTGGTGGCCGAGGGCGCGCGGCCGCTGGGCGGCCAGCCGGTGTTCCGCTCCGACCCCACCGAGCCGGACAAGCGGCGGCTGGGCGGCATCGGCGAGATGGTGGCCCAAATGCTCCAGCAGCGCCAGGGGCAGCACGCCGCCCTCCTGCGCGACCACGACTGGGAGATCCGTGTCACCGTGCTGGGCCACGTGCAACGGGGCGGCTCGCCCAGCTGCTTCGATCGCGTCCTGGCCACCCGCTTCGGCGGCGCGGACGTGGTGCTGATCCCCGAACACCCCTTCGACATAGACGAGGTCTACGGCCGCATCG
>JANWYQ010000118.1 GCA_025055015.1 Caldilineales bacterium | reverse complement strand
AGGGGATACCCCCCTTCGTAGTAACGGCTTCAGCCGTTAGGTTCCGGGAGATCCCATGGCCTACGAATATCGCCGCATGACACCTGAAGAACGCCAACAGGTCGTTGAACAGCGCCGGGCGCTAGGCTACCCGCTCCACGCGCCGCCCCACCCTAACCGGGACGAGGGCCGCTATCTCATCACTGCGGCGAACTTCGAACACGCCCTTATCATGGCGTCCCCACAGCGCTTGACCGAGTTCGAAGCGCGGCTGCTGGATGCCCTGGCGGGGATCGAGGCCACCGTCTACGCGTGGGTCATCCTGCCTAACCACTACCATGTGCTTCTGGCTGTGCTGACGTTGAACCAAATCTCTGACGCCTTGCAGGAGCTCCACGGCAAGACATCGCGCGAGTGGAACCTAGCTGACGGGAGGACCGGCCAGCGGAAGGTGTGGTACAAGTTCAGCGACCGGTGGATCCGCAACGATCGCCATTTCTATCGGGCGCTCAACTACATCCATGCCAACCCCGTCAAGCACGGCTACGTCGCCAGTCCGTACGACTGGCCGTGGTCTAGCCTGGAGAGGTATGTGGAGCACCAGGGACGGGAATGGCTGCAGGAGACGTGGAAGAAGTATCCGCCGGATCGGTTTGGACGGGGATGGGACGACGCTCCTTCGCTGAACTGCCCGCCTCTTGATAGTGACGGCTTCAGCCGTCCGACGAGTAACGGCTAAAGCCGTTACTACGAAGGTTACTACGAGGCGTGGGACGCGCCCTTCCTCTTGGTAGTGACGGCTTCAGCCGTCCGACGAACAACGGCTGAAGCCGTTACTACGAAGGTTACTACGAGGCGTGGGACGCGCCCTCCGTCTTGGTAGTGACGGCTTTAGCCGTCCGAAGCCGTCCGACGAGTAACGGCTAAAGCCGTTACTACAAAGTTGTGGGACGCCCCTTCCCCTTGGTAGTGACGGCTTCAGCCGTCCGACGAGCAACGGCTGAAGCCGTTACTACGACGCGTGGAACGAGCATCAATCTTGGTACTGTCTTCCGTTGAGGTTGTTGGACATGCAATACCGACATCACTGGCAACTCCCCTATTTCCTTTTCCCTGGCGCTTTGGTTCTAGCAGTGATCCTTGGTCTGGCGTTGGCAGGACGCCCCCTCCCCGCCCGCGCCTACGGCTCCATGACCCTGGACGGCGTGCGCGATGCGGGCTACGGCTCACCCATCGCCACCGACCCCTCCGGCGACCTGGCCAACCCCGGCCCCGGCGCCTGGGCCGGCACCCACTGGACCGACCAGACCGCGCTCTACTGCGAGAACGACAACAGCTTCCTCTACGTCTACGCCGACCTGCCCCAGTACAGCAAGACCGTCTCCAGCGGCCGCATCGGCCTGGTGATTGACCGGGGCACGACGGCCGGCGGCTCCACCGATCCCTGGGCCAACGCCATCACCTACGGCCACGCCAACAAGCCCGATTACGTCATCCGCGGCAACATCCCCGGCATCAGCGGCAACCCGCCCGACGACAACAACGGCTGGACCGAGCTGCGCACCTGGACCGGCACGGCCTGGAGCGCGGGCGGCACCAACTGGGGCGGCATCACCGGCGGCGGGCAGATCGGCACCAAGATCGCCTACGCCAACAACCAGGGCGTGGAGTTCAAGATCCCCCTGAGCGACATCGGCAACCCGGCCCTGGGCAGCACCCTGTACCTGGAGTTTTTCGCCACCCAGGCCGGCAGCACCAAGGGCGCCTACGACACCGTGCCCACCGACGACCAGTCCACCGGCTGGGACGACCCTACCACCCTGGTGAACTACGCGGCCTGCACGCTGACCACCAGCGGCCCCACCAACACCCCGACCCATACTCCCACCGTCGGCCCCACGCCTACTCCCACGCCCACGCCCACCGTGACCCCGACGCCCCCCTCCGCCTGCACCGGCGCAACCGCCGGCGACGGCGTGGTGGTGACGGCTCAGCTCTACCACGACAACACCAACCCGGCCTACAAGGTGCCCACCGGTGCCATCCCCTCCACCGGCTCCGCCTTGCTGCGGCTGCGGGTCTGCCAGAACGACGTACAGCAGGTGCAGGCGCTGGTGTGGCGCACCGGCGACCCCCTGCCCTCCCCCTCCTACACCTACAACGCGTCCGTGGCCAGCAGCGACGGCACCCACTCCATCTGGGAGGTGACGGTGCCGGGCGACACGGTGAACCTGTGGTACCAGTTCCGCATCACCGACGGCAGCACCATCGGCCAGTTCAACCCCATCAGCGGCAACTACGGCCCCGGCAAGTGGTACACCGGCCCCCTGCAGAACCCCTCCTGGGCCCTGCCGGTGATCCAGCCCACGCCTACCCCGCCGCCCGACTACCCGGTGCCGAGCTGGCTGCACGATGCGGTGATCTACCAGATCTTCCCCGACCGCTTCCGCAACGGCGACCCGTCCAACGACCCGGTGGACGGCACCCTGGTCTACGAGCCGGGCGGCTGCGCCGGCTACCCCCACCCCAAGCCCAACCCTGGCGGCGGCTGCCAGCACGACCTGCGCGCCTGGACCGACCCCCTGCTCAACCCCAGCTGGGGCTTGGACTTCTACGGCGGCGACCTGAAGGGCGTCATTGACAAGATCAACGAGGGCTACTTCAACGACCTGGGCGTCAACACCCTCTACTTCAACCCCATCTTCGAGGCGTCGTCCAACCACGGCTACGACACCAACGAGTACCACACCATCCGCGCCTACTTCGGCACCAACGCGCTGTTCGACCAGCTCATCGCTGCGGCCAACGCCAAGGGGCTGCGGGTGATCCTGGACGCGGTGTTCAACCACGCGGGCATGGACAGCAAGTACCTGGACCCGTACAACGACTGGCCCAACCCGCCGGCCGGCATCTACGGCGCGTGCGAGGCCAACACCTCTCCCTATCGCTCGTGGTTTATCGAGGGCAGCAGCGGCACCGACGTTTGCGCGCCTGACGCGGACAGCTCGGCCTGGGGCTGGAAAGGGTGGTACGGCTACAGCACCCTGCCGGAGTTCGTGGACAGCAGCGCCGGTGTGCGCGACTTCTTCTTCCGCGGGGGCGCGCCAGGGACGCCGGGCGGCAAGTCGGTCAGCCAGTTCTGGCAGGAGAAGGGGATCGCCGGTTGGCGCTACGACGTGGCCCAGGACATCACCCACAACTTCTTCCAAACCATGCGGCCCTATGTCAAGGGCACCAACACCAGCGGACCGGTCTACGGCAGCAGCGAGCAGGTGATGCTGGGCGAGGTCACCGGCGGCTGCGACTGGGGGCTCTACCAGAGCTACATCAACCCGAACGAGCTGGACTCGGTGATGAACTACTGCTTCCGCGACTGGGCCAAGGACTTCGGCAACGGCAACGCGCCCAGCCAGTTCGACAGCAAGTACAACCAGTTCCGCGCCCTCTTCCCGCCCTCGCCGTGGAAGGGCTTCATGAACCTGATCAGCTCCCACGACTCCCCGCGCATGTTGCGCCTGCTGAACGACAACAAGGCGCGGCTCAAGCTGGTCACCCTGCTGCAGTTCACCCTGCCCGGCGCGCCCTCGGTCTACTACGGCGACGAGGTGGGGGTGACGGGCGGCGGCGACCCCGACAACCGACGAGTCTTCCCCTGGCCCGACATCAACGGCGGCGTCAACGGCAACGGCGACGTCTACGACCCGTCGCTGCGCAACCACTTCAAGACCATCATCGGCATCCGCAATGCCAACAGCGCAATGCGGGGCGGCGACGTCCAGACCCTGCTGGTGGACGACGCCAACAAGATCTACAGCTACATCCGCTGGGACGCCAACCAGAAGATCGTGGTGGTGCTGAACAACGACATCACCGGCGCCAGCCGCAGCGCCACTATTCCGGTCAGCAGCCACCTGCCCGACGGCACGGTGCTCACCGACTTGCTGAACCCCGGCTACACCGTCACCGTCAGCGGCGGCAACATCAACATCGCCTCGGTGGCAGGGCTGTGGGGCCGCATCCTGCTGGCAGCGCCCAGCGGCACCCCCACGCCGACCCCCACGGCCACCCACACGCCCACGCCCACTCACACGCCGACCGCCGGCCCCACGCCGACGCCAACGCCCACCTCCACGCCGACGGCCACGCCCACCACGGGGCCGACGGCCACGCCCACGCCGACGGCGACCGCCACCCCGACGCCCACCTTTACCCCGGTGCCGTCGACCCCCACGCCCACACCCTCCACGCCCACGCCCACCCCGGCCATCGGCGCGTCGCAGAACTGCGACATCTGGTGGAGCCACGTGGCCCACGACACCTTCGACACCCGCTACCGCTCCATCACCGGCCCCACCACGCCGGGCAACACCGTGCGCCTGCGGCTGCGGGTGGCGCAGAACGACATCACCAGCGCGCGCGTGCGCCTGTGGAACGACCGCACCAACACCCAGACCTACCTGAACATGGCCTGGGACGGCGGCTTCGACACCGACCCCACCTACTACGACTGGTGGTACGCGGACGTGGCGGCGGGCAGCCAGCCGACCATCCTCTACTACTTCTTCGAGATCAACGACGCGCCCGGCTCCTGCACGGCCGACCAGGACTTCTACGTAGACGACGACCCCAAGTTCTACGGCGGCGGCTTCGGCGCCATGAGCGACAACTACGACGACAGCCGCAGCTTCCAGATCACCGTCTACGACCCCGCCTTCAGCGTGCCGGCGTGGATGCAGCGCGGCATCGTCTACCAGATCTTCCCCGACCGCTTCCGCGACGGCAACCCGGCCAACAACCCGCCGGCCGGCCGCTTCTTCTACAACGAGCCGGGCGGCACCATCGTGCGCTCCAACCAGAGCAACTGGAACTACACGGTGTGCGACCCGCGCAACGTGGTCAGCCCCACGTGCAGCGAGAAGTACGGCCAGAACTTCTATGGCGGCGACCTGGCCGGCATCACCGAGAAGATCAACCAGGGCTACTTCGACAGCCTGGGTGTGACGGTGCTCTACCTGAACCCCATCTTCAAGTCGCCCTCCAACCACAAGTACGACACGGCGGACTTCATGGTCGTGGACCCGGACTTCGGCACCAAGGCGGAGTTCGACGCGCTGGTGGCCGCAGCCGAGGCGCGGGGCATCAAGGTGATCCTGGACGGCGTGTTCAACCACACCTCGTCCGACAGCAAGTACTTCGACTACTACAGCCGCTACGACGCCGCGGGCAACCCCGCCACCGGCAACAACGGCAGCGGCGCGTGCGAGTCCGCCGGCAGCACCTACGGCTCCTGGTTCTACTTCCCGCACATCGGCAGCCCGGCCTGCGATAGCCGCATCTCCGGCGACCCGGCTGTGTGCAACCCGCCGACGGACTACGTCACCTGCCGGCCGCCCGGCACCGGCGGCGCCGGCGGCGGCGTCACCTACGAGGCCTGGTACGGCTACGCCTCGCTGCCCAAGCTGCAGGCCAACTCCACCCCTGTGCGCCAGCTGTTCTGGTCCAACGGCACCAGCTCCGTGGGGCCCTACTGGGTGCAGGAGGGCGCGGACGGGTGGCGCTTCGACGTGGGCGGCGACGTGGACCCCGGCCTGACCAACGACCCGACCAACGACTACTGGGAGGGCTTCCGGGCGGCGGTGCGCGCGGTGAACCCGCAGACGCTGACCCTGGGCGAGGAGTGGGGCGATGCGTCCGCCTGGCTGCTGGGCAACGAGTGGGACAGCGTGATGAACTACCGCTTCCGCTCAGCCGTGCTGAGCTGGCTCTTCACCGGCTGCTCGGGCAACGGCTGCACCGGCGGCACCAAGTTCCAGGACAACGACAGCAACGACTTCAGCTCCAGCGGGCCCATCAGCGCCATCAGCCCGTCGCAGTTCAACGCCCGCCTGCTGTCCATCTGGGAGGACTACCCGCCTCAGGCGTGGAAGGCCATGATGAACCTGGCCGGCTCCCACGACACCAACCGCCTGCGCTTCCTGCTGAAGAAGGTCAACAACGACAGCGACGCAGCCGCGCTGCAGCGCATGCGGGAGTGGTACATCTTCGCCTTCACCTACGCCGGCGCGCCGACCATCTACTACGGCGACGAGGTGGGGCTGAACCAGGACGGCGTGTGGGCCGGCGGCAAGTGGGAGGACGACCCCTACAACCGCGTGCCCTTCCCGTGGAACGACACGCCGGGCACCTTCTCGGCCGACACCTCCCTGCAGGCGCACATGCGCAAGATGGCCTCCATCCGCCAGAGCTACCGCGCGCTGCAGGACGGCGACGTGCGCCACGGCATGATCATTGACGACGCCAACAAGATCTACGGCTTCGGCCGCACCACCGGCACGCAGACCGCGCTGATCGCGCTGCGCCGGGGCGGCACTGCGCCGGTCTTCGCCACCTTCAGCGGGCTTAACGCCGCGCCCTTCAACCTGCCCAACGGCACGGTGCTGGTGGACGCGCTCAACGGCGGCACCTACACCGTCTCCGGCGGCGCGGTAACGGTGCCGGTGAACAGCAACTGGGGCGTGGTGCTGCTGGAGCAGGCCAAGATAGACACCCCCAAGGCGCCGACGGTGGCCGTGGCCAAACAGGGCAACGACGTCAAGCTGAGCTGGGCGCCGGTGACCCAGGACACCAACAACGAGCCGGAGGTGGTGACGGCCTACGAGGTGCATCGCAGCACGTCGCCCTACTTCACCCCCGGCCCGGGCACCCTGCTGAGCACGGTGACGCCGGGCGCCTTCGGCAACCCCTCGGGCCAGATCACCTTCACCGACGCCGGCGCGATCGGCAACCCGGCGCAGAACTACTACTACAAGGTGGTGGCGGTGAACGGCGCCGGCAAGGCGTCGGCCGCCTCCAACCACGTGGGTGAGTTCGACTTCGGGCTGGTGCCGGGGACGCCGTGATCGGTGACCGGTGAACGGTAAACGGTGAACGGTCATCGGTGGCCGGTGATCGGTAAACGGTAAACGGTCACAGCAGGAAGAGCACCAAGGCCGCAGCGCACGCTGCGGCCTTGGTGTTTTGGGGGAGGGGGCTTAGCCTGTGGCTGGCCGGCGGCTCGACGGGTTCCGTCCGCGGGCCGTCGCCAGTTTGCCCAGTCGGCGCGTTGTTGGTATCATTCCCGTGCTGCAAGAAAAACAGAAGCGCCGCAAAGCCGCGGAGGGCACAGCGCCTTTGTATTGCCCCTGCGCTGCGCGTCCGTGGGTCTCAGCGGTGAGATCACCTGTGCCTCGGAGACGACATCCCTTTTTCAACGCTGCTTCCCTTTCCGGCCGAATGCTCGTTCCCACCCTTCCCTTGTCTCCGTCGTTTCCCCTGTTTCTATTTCACCCGCCACGAGGTTCCTATGGCTTCTGACACCCTTACCGTCCTGGACAGTCGGACCGGCAAGACCTATGAGCTGCCGATCACCGATGGCACCATCCGTGCCACCGACCTGCGCCGGATCAAGGTGGACGAGACGGACCGCGGCCTCTTCTCCTACGATCCATCCTTCTTGAACACGGCTGCCTGCCGCAGCAAGATCACCTACATTGACGGCGACAAGGGGATCCTGCGCTACCGCGGCTATCCCATCGAGCAGCTGGCCGAGCACTCCACTTTCCTGGAGACGGCGTATCTCCTGCTCTACAACCAGCTCCCCACGCGGGCGCAGCTGGAGCAGTGGACCCGCGACGTGAAGAGCGAGCTCATGCTCCACGAGAACATCCGCCGCTTCCTGGAGGCCTTCCGCTACGACGCGCATCCCATGGGCATCCTGGTGGGCACGGTGGCCGCCCTGTCCACCTTCTACCCCGACGCGCACAACATCCACGACTTCCAGTCCATCCGGCTGCAGACGCGGCGGCTGGTGGCCAAGATGCCCACCCTGGCGGCCTTCGCCTACCGCCACGCCATGGGCCTGCCCTACATCTATCCCAACAAGGAGCTTAGCTACACCGGCAACTTCCTCTACATGATGTTCAAGGCCGTGAACGAGCCCTATGAGCCGCACCCGGTGCTGGAGCGGGCCTTGGACGTGCTGTTCATCCTGCACGCCGACCACGAGCAGAACTGCTCCACCAGCACCATGCGGGTGGTGAGCAGCACCATGGCCGACCCCTTCGCCTCGGTGGCGGCCGCAGCCAGCGCGCTCTACGGCCCCCTGCACGGCGGCGCCAACGAGGCCGTCCTGCGCATGCTGGAGGAGATCGGCGACGTCTCCCATGTGCCCGACTTCATCGCCAGCGTCAAGCGCGGGGAGCGCCGCCTGATGGGTTTCGGCCACCGGGTGTACAAGAACTACGACCCCCGGGCCAGCATCATCAAGCGCATCGCCCACGAGGTGTTCGCCGTCACCGGCCGCAACCCGCTGCTGGACATCGCCCTGGAGCTGGAGAAGATCGCGCTCAACGAGGACTACTTCGTCCAGCGCAAGCTCTACCCCAACGTGGACTTCTACAGCGGCATCATCTACCAGGCCCTGGGGTTGCCCACCAGCATGTTCACGGTGATGTTCGCCATCCCGCGCACCATCGGCTGGATCGCCCAGTGGCGCGAGCAGCTGAACGACCCGGAGCAGCGCATCGCTCGGCCAGCCGAGTACTACGCCGGCCCCGGCCCGCGCGACTACGTGCCCATTGACCAGCGCGAGCCGGCCGAGCCCATCCCGCCCCGCCAGCCCGTCCAGCAGGGCACCCTCACGGTCACCGACAACCGCACCGGCCAGGTCTACGAGCTGGCCATCGCAGACGGTGCCATCCGGGCTACCGACCTGCGCAAGATCAAGGTGGCGCCCGACGACTTCGGCCTGATGAGCTACGATCCCTCCCTGTTCAACACGGCCGTCTGTCGCACTGCCATCACCGAGATTGACGGCCAGCGGGGCATCCTGCGCTACCGCGGCTATCCTATCGAGCAGCTGGCCGAGCACTCCACCTTCCTGGAGACCGCCTACCTGCTGATCTACGGCGAGCTGCCCACCCGTGAGCAGTACCAGCGCTGGGTGGACGACATCAGCCACCACAACCTGGTGCACGAGAACGTCCGCCGTTTCCTGGACGGCTTCCGCTACGACGCCGACCCCATCGGCATCCTGATCGGCACCATCTCGGTGCTCTCCACCTTCTACCCCGACGCGCGCAACGTGCGCAACCCGGCGTCGGTGGACCTGTCCATCCGGCGGCTGATCGCCAAGATGCCCACCCTGGCGGCCTTCGCCTATCGCTACTCCCGCGGGCTGCCGTACATCTACCCGGTGGACGACCGGCCGTACATTGACAACTTCCTGCGCATGCTGTTCAAGCGCACCGAGCGCCGCTACGAGGGCAACCCGGTGTTGGAGCGGGCGCTGGAGGTGCTCTTCATCCTGCACGCCGACCACAGCCAGTCCACCTCCGGCACCACCATGCGCATGGTGGGCAGCTCCCAGGCCGATCCCTACGTGGCTGTGGCCGCAGCCATTGCGGCCCTGCGCGGCCCCAAGCACGGCGGCGCCACCGAGCAGGTGATCCGCATGTTCGAGGAGATCGGCGACCCGGCCAACGCTGCGGCCTACCTGGACCGCATCAAGCGCGAGAAGCGCCTGCTGATGGGGTTCGGCCATCGGGTGTACAAGAGCTATGACCCGCGCGCGGCCATCGCCAAGAAGGTGGCCCACCAGGTGGTGGCCGACACCCGCCTCTCGCGCGAGCTGGAGGTGGCGCTGGAGCTGGAGCGGCTGGCGCTGAACGACGACTACTTCGTCGAGCACAAGCTCTACCCCAACGTGGACTTCTACACCGGCGTGATCTACCAGTCCATGGGCTTGCCCCTGGAGATGTTCACGGTGATGTTCGCCATCCCGCGCGCGGCCGGCTGGCTGGCCCAGTGGCGGGAGATGCTGAATGACCCGGAGACCCGCATCGCCCGCCCGCGGCAGATCTACGACGGCGTGTGGCTGCGGGACTACGTGCCCATGGACCAGCGCGGGTGAGCAGCCTCCTGAGCTGAGAAACGCGCCGGTTCCTCCCTCCAGGGACCGGCGCTCTTTTTTTCCCAGGGCTGCGCCGGCGGCCGTTTTCCGGCCATGGGGACGGCCGGCAAAATCGGCGTGGAACCATCCTCTCCGCAGAGGGTGTCTTTAAGTTGAGAGAAAAGGCACAAGGAGAGCAGATAGGATGCGCTGCTGGCTGGCTGTGCTCGTTTTGAGCCTCGCCCTCTCGGTTCTCGTCGGCGCGCCGGCTTCGACGGGCCAGGGGCCCGCCGGCTTCGACCCCTGCACCTCCTGGGCCCAGGTCAACGACGACGCCTTCGGCCTGGACACAGGCTTCGACGACAGCTACGCCGGCGAGGAGGGGTTCGAGGTGGCGGTCTTCCGCGAGCAGCTCTACGTGGGCATGGAGGCGGACAACCGCTACGGCGCGCGGCTGTGGCGCACCCGGGCCGGCGTGGTCGCGCCAAGCGGACAACAGGACTGGGAGGAGGTCATCGCCGACCCCGCCGGCCGGCCCTTCGGCAACCCCAACATCACCCAAAACGACCACGTGGACAGCCTGGCGGTCTTCGACGGCTACCTGTACGTCTCCACCGCCAACGGCGGCGCCAGCACCTTCGGCACCCAGGTCTGGCGCAGCGCCTCTGGCGACCCGGGCGCCTGGTCGCAGGTCAACCCCGACGGCTTCGGCGACATCTACAACACCAACTTCAAGGACATGCAGGTGTTCGACGGCTGGCTGTGCGGCGGCACCCGCAACCCGGCCACCGGCGCGCAGGTCTGGTGCACGGCCGACGGCGTCTCCTGGGTCCGCAAGAACCGCGATGGCTTCGGCCGGCCGGAGGTGGTCACGGTCTGGTCGGGCGGGGTGTACAACGGCGCGCTCTACTTCGGCGTGCAGGACCGGGGGGCGGAGCCGGGCGCCGGGGACGACGTAGCCCGGCTGTACCGCGCGCGCAGCCTCGACGGCATGCCGACGTGGGAGGAGGTGTACAGCGGGCCGCCGGGCAGCCGCCGGGCGAACCTCTTGGCCGCGTTGGGAGGCTACCTCTACGTCGCCGTGCGCAGCCCCCAGGGGGTCGTCGTCCTGCGCAGCGCCACGGGCGACGCCGGCACGTGGGAGGTGGTCAGCGCTCCGGGCATGGGGCCGGGCGGCTCGGCCAGCTTCGACAGCGTGGTGGACGGCGCCGCCGTCTACAACGGCGCACTCTACGTGGCCGTCTCCAACACTACCACGGGCGTCGAGGTCTGGCGCACGGTCGGGCTGCGGCAGGCCAACGGCCTGGTGGACTGGACGCCGGTGGGCGGGAGCGGGCTGGGCGACCCCCACAACGTCCACGCCGAGCTGATCCTCTTCCATGGCGACCTCTACGCGTGGACCTCCAACTACGCCGTCGGGCAGCAGGTGCGCCGGGCCCACTGCCCGGCCGCGCAGCAGGTGGTCCTGTTGATCGGCGACGGCATGGGCGCGAACCACCTGGCCGCGGCCAACCTGTACACCGGCCGAGCGCCGGCCTACCAGTCCTGGCGTCGCGCCTGGGCCGCCACCTACCCCGCGGGCGGCCGGTACGACCCCGTCCGTGCCTGGAGCGAGTTCGACTACGTCGCCGGCGACGCCACCGACAGCGCCGCCGCGGCTACCGCTCTCGCCACCGGCCAGAAGACGGCCGTCGGCCGCATCTCGGCTTCGGCGGACGGCGTGCGCCTGTTCAGCTTGGCCGACAAGGCGCGGGCGTTGGGCCGCGGGGTGGGCGCGGTGACCAGCGTCTACCTCTCCGACGCCACGCCAGGGGCGTGGTACGCGCACAACCTGAGCCGCGCCAACGGCTACGCCATCGCCGACGAGGGGCTGTGGGGCGATCCCAACACCACCGGCAGCCCAGCCACCAGCCCCTACTACGGCGGCGGCCTAGGCGCCACGCACCCGCCGGCCGACGTGCTCATCGGCGCCGGCCATCCGGCGTGGAACGGCGCCAACTACGTCAACGCGACCATGCGCGACCGGCTGCTGGCCGACGCCGGCAGCGTCCCGGGGTTTGCCTTCGTGGAGCGGGTCGCCGGCTCGGCCGACGGCGGGCCGCGGCTGCTGGCTGCGGCCGCTGACCCGGCCACCGCGCGGCTGGTAGGCCTCTTCGGCGGCCGCGACGGCCACCTGGAGTATCGCCTGGCCGACAGCCGCGGCGCCAACCCGGAGAACCCCACCCTGGCCCAGATGGCCCAGGCCGCGCTAGCCGTGCTCTCCCGCCGGCCGGCCGGCTTCGTGCTGCTGGTGGAGGGGGGCGCGATGGACTGGGCCTCCCACGATAACCGCCTGGACCCGGCCATCGGCGAGGTGCTGGACTTCAACGCCGCAGTGCAGGCGGTAGCCGACTGGGTGGACGACCCGGCGACGCTCGCAGACTGGTCGAACACCCTGGTGATCGTCACGGCGGACCACGAGACCGGCTACCTCACTGCGGCTCCAGGCGCCTTCCCCGACCGGCCGCTGGGCCCGGTGACTGCGCAGGCCCTGGCGCTGGAGAAGGTGGTGCGCAGCACCGGCCGCCGCGCCAGCTGGGACGACGCCGACGGCGACGGCGAGGTTGACGCTGGGGAGCGGGTCTACTGGGCCTGGAACAGCGCCGGCCACACCAACAGCCTGGTGCCGGTGTACGTGCGGGGCGCGGGGGCGGAGCTGTTGGCGGCGCAGGAAGCGGAGGGAGAGAGGGAGGCGGGGGAGAGGAAGGAGGGGGGAGGAGGGTGGGACCCGGTGCGCGGGGCCTATGTGGACAACACCGACCTCTTTCGGCTGATGGACGCCGTGACCACGCGGGCGCCGGAGCCGCCGCAGCCGGAGCCGCCGGCCGCGCCCCGGCCGACCATCGCCCTGAGCGGCCGCGACGCCGTCCTGACCTGGCCCGCCGTGCCGGGCGCCGTGGCCTACGAGGTGTGGCGCGGGCGCACCATGCGGCTGAACCCCGGAGACCCCGGCGCAACGCTGACCGTCGTGCCGGCGCCAGCAGGCGACCCGGTGCACTTCGTGGACCGAGGGGCAGCCGCCGACCCGCAGCAGAACGTCTACTACGCCGTGCGCTCGGTGGGGCCGGGGGGCAAGTCAGCGGTCGGCCCGCGCGTCAGCCTCGCCCAGGCCCGGGCCCCTTACCGCGCCTATCTGCCGCTGGTGGGGCGCTGAACCGGCGATCGGCGACCGGTAGCCGACGCCCGGTCGTTGGTCGCCGTCTACCGATCACCGATCACCGTTTACCGATCACCGGACCGCTCACGGCGTCCCCGGCACCAGGCTGAAGTCGAACTCGCCCACGGAGCCGGAGTCCGCGCTGCTGGCGCCGGTGCAGTTCACCGTGCGCAGCACGTAGAAGTAGTTGGTGGCCGGGTCGCCTACGGCGGGGCTGCTGTCCTTGTCCAGGAAGCTGAAGGCCTTGCCGTCGTAGACCTTGGTGGTGCCGCTCCCGCCCGGCGTGAAGTAGGGCGACGCGCTGCGCCAGAGCTGGTAGGTGTTGTAGGGCGAGCCGCCGGCCGACCAGTCCAGGTTGGCGTAGTCCCAGCTGACGATGCTGATGCCCGTGGCCGTGGCCGTGGCCGGGCCGCAGATGCGCGCGTTGGCCCACGCCTTGTTGGTGGTGGAGGAGACGGTCACCGTGGCCTCGTTGAGTATGTTGCTGTTGGTCGGGCCGCTGGCCGTGGCCTGGTAGCTCAGCACCGCGGTGGAGGGGTTCAGGCCCACCCAGATGTCCTTGGCGCCCGTGGGCACCGTGCCTGTGGGCGAGCCGGAGCTGCCGCGGTAGTAGTACTTGGCAGCCTGCGTGCCGGCCAGGTTCTCCGCGCCGACAGTTGCGCTGGGCGTCGTTGTGCCCAGGGAGGTGTTGAACCCGGACGGGTAGGAGAACCAGATGTTGTCCGTGCCGTCCTCGATCCAGAGCTGGAAGGTGATGAGCTGGTTGGTCTGCTTGAACCGAGCGTTCTTCCACTCCAGCACGGTATGGGCCGCACCGTTCCACAGCACGATGGCGCCGTACAGGTTGCCCGTGCTCAGGTCCAGGTCGGCCCAGAAGGGCGCGATCACGTTGTCGTTGAAGTCCGACGGATCGTTGACCGGGATGTTCAGGTTGGTGTTGCTGGGACAGAAGGGCAGCGACGGCTGACCGGCGCGGATCACGCCGTTCATCGAGACGACTGCGTCGGTGTAGTAGGCGCCCAGGTAGTAGTAGTCCATGCCGCCCAGCACGAAGCAGCCGGTGTCCAGGTTGAGCCCGGTGAGGTCGAAGGGCGGGATGCCCTTGTCGGCCAGGCTCTGGTAGCCGGAGAGGTTCATCTCCACCCAGGTGAAGGTGGCCGCCGGCAGGTTGACGCTGCCGCTCAGGGTGTTGGTGCCGCTGTTGTAGGTCCAGCCGCCGGTGGCCGAGCCGCTGATGTAGGTGGCGTTGGCCGGCACCGGGTCGGTGACGCTGAAGGTGCGGGAGGACGTCGCCTTGTTCTTGAGGGTCACGTCGAACTTCACCGTGCCGCCAGGGGCCACGCCGGTGGGGGTGGCGGCCTTGGTCACGATGGTGCTGTTGGTGGTGTTGGCCACCCGCACCGCCACCGGGAAGTGCGCGTCGGGCGCCAGACCGTTGGCCTCCTTGAACACCACGCGGCCGAAGTACCACTGGCCCGGGGTCAGGCCGGTCACGTCGGGGATGGTCAGGGTGAAGCTCTGGCTGGCGCCGCCGGCCAGGCTGAAGCTGCTGGGCGACAGGTTGCCGGCCAGGCCGTTGAAGCCGGTGAAGGTACCGCTCCAGCTCATGGCCGTCGTGGTGGGGTTGCGCACCGTGCGCGTCCACGAGCAGGTCTTGTAGCAGGCGCCGTTGGCCATGCTGGCGATGTTCAGCGTGGTGGGGTCGCCGCCCAGGGCCGGATCGGCGTTCTCGTATTGCGCCGTGGTGACGTTCAGCACCATACCCGCGTTGACCGCCGCGGCCACGTTCACCCGGCCGCTGCCCACGTCGAACGGATCCACCGGCGTGATGCCGTCCTCCTCCCGCACGTCCTTGAGCCAGGCGGTGGTCATCAGCGCGGACTGGATCTCCGCCGGGGTCCAGGTCGGGCGGGACTGCACCATCAGCGCGCCGACGCCGGCCAGGTGGGGGCTGGACATGGAGGTGCCGCTGAGGAAGTCGAACTCCGGCGGCGTGACCCCGGTGGCGGAGTTCACCGCGGCCAGGATGTCCACGCCGGGGCCCATGATATCGGGCTTGATAACGTTGCCGTTGATCGCCTTGTTGGGCCCGCGGGAGCTGAAGGCGGCCATCACGTCGCCGTTGCTGTTCTTGATGTCCTTGACGGTGCCGGCGATGCGGCCGGTGTGGCCGGAGCCGCTGGCCAGCCACGCCTTGAGGGCCACGCCGTCGGTGTAGGTGATGTGCACGCCGGGGATGGCGTAGGAGTCGGCGATCAGCTCATCGCCGTTGGACGCGGCGTTGGCCAGCACCATGCCGCCGCCGCCGGCGGCCTGCACGTTCACCGCTTTGTCCACGCGAGCGATCTCCCCGCGGTCGCACACCACGATCTGGCCGCTGAAGGTGCCCGGCGACCAGATGCCCGCCTTGCACAGCGGGTTGCCGTAGTTGCCGGCATAGACGATGGGCGCCGGGCCGTAGCCTGCGGTCACGCTGCGGCCCTTGATGTCGGCCAGGGGATAGCTGCCGCCGCTCAGGTTCACCAGCGCGTTCACCAGCGCGCGGTCGTGGGTGCCCGCGGCTACCGACATCAGCCACGGCGCGTTGGCCGGGGAGCCGGTGGTGCCGGGGCCGGGCCCCCGGTTGCCGGCCGACGCGGCCACGAACACGCCGGCCGCCCGCGCGTCCAGGAAGGCCTCGGCGTCGTCGTCGCCCCACGGGCTGGTGGTGGCCGGGCTGCCGATGGAGTAGTTGATCACGTCCACGCCGTCGGTCACCGCCTGGTTGATGGCTGCCAGCAGGTCGGTCAGGCTGCAGCCGTCGTCGGTGCAGGCGTCGTAGGAGATGATGTTGGCGTGGGGCGCCACGCCGGAGATGTCGAAGTTCAGGCTGATGGTGGGCGCGGCGATGGTGATGCCGTACAGCCAGTTGCCGCCTGCGGTGCTGGCCGTGTGGCTGCCGTGCCCGTTGTCGTCCTCGGGGTCGTTGCCGCTGTTGGCGAAGCTCCACGCGCCTACCAGCTTGTCGTTGCAGGTGACCAGCTTGGGGTAGCCGGGGTTGCACCACCCCTTGTAGACGCCGGCGCCGAAGGGGTTGGTGTGGTTGTAGCCGTCGCCGCCGATGTCCGCGAAGGAGGGGTGGTCGGTGTTGATGCCCGTGTCAATCACGCCGATGATGATCCCCTCGCCGCACTTGCCGCCCGGCGCGCAGGCGTTGGCCGCGCCCCACAGGCTGGCCGCGCCGATCCAGCGGGGGCCGCGGTCGGTGAGGAGCTGACGCTTCTCGTCGGGCCGCACCCGGGCCACCATGGGCAGGCCGGCGATGGCCGCCGCCTCCTCGGCGGTGATCTCCAGGGTCAGGCCGTTGTACACCACGTCGTACACGTAGCGCACTGCCGGCCGGCGGCCGATGGCGGCCTCTGCGGCCTGCAGGAACTCGGCGCGGCGCTGGGCTAGGTAGTCCAGGTAGCGCTGGCTGGCGGCAGATTTGAGGTTCAGCTTGCGGCTGCCGGTCACCTCAGGGCTGGTGGCCGGCAGGCCGGGGATGCCGCCCCGGTAGGTGGAGAGGGACTGCCCCTTCAGCTTGACGATGTAGAGGCCGGGGTCGGCCAGGGGCTTGGGGGTGGCAGGCAGGGGAATGGCCTGGGGCCCGTTGGGCTGAGAGTCCTGGGCGCCGGCCGCGGGCAGGGGGAAGGCCAAAGCCAACAACAACACCGTCAGCAACATCGCTCGCAGCTTCATACAACACTCCTGGGACTAAGTTGAGGGAGCAAGAGGCAGTCCAGCGCCGGCTCGAACCACCTGAGAGAACGGGGGAGAAGAATGCAGTGCTCGATTATAACACGAGCGCTGTCGAGGGCTGAAATTCGACTGCGCCGATGCGTTTGTTTGGCCTCCCGTGCGCTGCGCTCGTCGAAGCGCACGTCCATCCACATGCGCGCATGCGCGCAGTCAATTCTTGCGCGCAGAAGGCAGTTGTGCTACACTGCAGCCCGCACGACAGGTGCAGCCCCCCCGCTGTGCTGAAGGCACCCCCACCTGCGTTGGTCGCGCCCCACTGATTGGACAACTGCATGGCCCTTGTGGTATAACGATGGCCATCTGACCGAGTGTTGACCTGTGTTGACCGGCTGTTGATCTCCCCAGGAGGAATTCCGTCCATGCGAAGCTCACAGACCTCTCTAGCCATTATCGTGCTCTTGGCCGCGTTGGCGTTGGCCACGGTGGTAGCCCTGCCGCGGGGCATGGGCGCGGCCACGGCGGCGGCGCCCATGGCGCCGGCCGGCGCTCCGTTGATCGAGCCTGCGGCGCCGCAGGGAACCCAGAAGTACAACGTGATTGCGCTTCCGCTGAACTCAACCCAACAGTTCAGCGGCTTGGGCTTGCCGTATAACGCCAGCGGGCTTGCAGGCCTCGTTGGAACAGGGGTCAAACAGGTGCTCAAGTGGAACGCATCTACTCAGACTTATCTGGTCTACGATGCGGTGTTGAACGACGGCGATAACTTCTCGTTAGGGACGGGAGGTGTATACTGGTTGCTCCTTGATAGCACTGCTGCCAATATTGTCAGCTTCGTGGGAGACGTGCCGGCTATCGGTTCAGTGACGTTCAATCTGGTGCGTCCGACGGGTGCCGGATGCAGGCTGAATGACATCTCGATACCCCTACACCGCTCCGACTTGACGACCCCTGCGCAGCTGGCCTCGTCCATTGGAAATGTATCGCAAGTGATGCAGTGGAATGCCACTTCGCAGACATTCCTGGTCTGGGATGTTGATTTAGGCGACGGCGACAGCTTCGCTGTCAAGATTGGCTATCCCTACCGTGTGTGTCTTAAGTCTGGCGGCAGCACTACCTGGCCCTGAAGCTTACACTAGGCCTCAGTGTTAATATCCTATCGTGGAAAGGACACTCAGCGAATACTATGCGACGCCTTATATTTGCTAGCCTCTTGGTGATTGTGTTAAGTGTCCTCTCGGTGTCCGCTGCGTACGGGGTAGCTTCTGGACCGGCTGACCTTGATACGTGGGTTAATGTCAACTCTCCGACTACGGCGTACGGAACTGACGTTCACCTGTGGACACGCGGTGATACAAACGTATGCAACACGTCCTGGCGAACTTATCTCAAGTGGGACCTTTCCGATATCGCGAACCCAGGTGACATTGCCAATGCTCAGCTGAAGCTGTGGGTAAACGGTTCTACCGGCGACTGGACCAGCACGAGAACTGTCTCATTGTTTCAAGTTACTGATGACTCGTGGACGAACGCCACCACGTGGAGCACTTCGCCACCTCCTGGTACTTTGATCCAAACCGTTGGCAAGTCAGATCCGCTGGATGGAGCAATTTCCAACGAGTACTTGACCTTCAGTGGTGCGAACCTGGTAAGTTACTTACAGGCCCAGGCAGCAGGAGATGATGTTGCGAGCTTCGCAGTGGTAATGACTGGGGACTGCACGGCTGGTACAGTCGGTCTGCGCTTCGACTCGATCGATAAGGCTGGCGGCATTCCCCCAACGCTCGAAATCACCAACCCCAACTCCGTCACCCTCCGCGCCATGGACTCCGACGGCACGTCCGCTCGTGTCTGGATCCTGGCCGGCGTCGCCCTCCTCCTCGGCGCAGGAGTGATCGCCCTCTCCGTCATCCGCCGGCGTCGTACGGCGAACTAGCTCAAGGATGGT